>JAITKH010000304.1 GCA_031278535.1 Planctomycetota bacterium
CTTTCCCGGGTCTCTCCGTCAATGACAAATGCCTTATTATAACCGGTTTTTATCCCATAGAATATCTTCCCCTCGACATATTCCCCGAGCGGGACGCCGCGTTTCCGCATCGTCTCGAACCGTTCCTGGCTGGCCGCATCGGCGAAACGCCAGCCCTCGCCCGCCAAGCTGCCGGCCGGCAAATATGCCCCATATTCCGCTACCACCGCCTTGAGATCGGGATAGGGCGGGTCCAGACTTTTCGGTTCGGCGTACAGGGTGGCCGGACTCGCCGCCGTTTTCGCCCCTTTTTTCCCGGCCACGAAAATCATGGGATAGGCGGCGGTGTTTTCAAATACCGGCAAATCGCCGAAATCGACGACGCTCCGGATGGAGCATTTTTCACCCAGCCACCCGCGAAGCTTTTTCCCATAGCCGGCTTTGAACCACTTGTTGCTGCTGATAAAGGCCAGAACGCCTCCCGGGCGCAGCAACTCGACCCCCCGGGCATAAAAATAGCAATACAAATCGGCCGTGCCGGCATACACGCTCCGACCGTAAAAGTCCCTCAGTTTCTCTTTCGTCCTCTCGTCAAGCAATTCATGGCGCACATAGGGCGGGTTGGCGAGCACGAGGTCGAAGCCGCCGGCCGGGCGGGCGAAGGCTTCGCCAAACTCAACCCGCCAGTCAAACCCCGCCGAGTGCCATGCCCTCCGCAATTCCCCGCGCAAATCGTCGATTCCATCATGCAGACGTCTCTTTTTGGTTTCGTCCATTTCGGAAAAAAAGCGTTTCTTCAATTTCTCCAATTGGGGGATTCTTTTGGAACGGTACATGTCGGCGGCGTTTCCCGTATCTCCGGGATCGGGGGAAAGCAGGCTGTCTCCCGCTTCAATTTTGAAATCCAGGTTCGGCAGGGGTTCCGGTTCGTCCGAATCCACCGCCAGGCTCAGCCACAGCCGGAGCCGGGCGATTTCGACCGCGAAGGCGTCGTTGTCCACCCCGTAAAGGCTGCCGCTTATGATCCGGAGCTTGCTTTGGTAAAGGGAACGGCTGTCGCGGCGGAGTTTTTCGGAAAACAGCGCCTTGTGAATGGCGGTTATCTCATGCAGAAGGCCAAGGAGATAGGCCCCGGAACCGCAGGCCGGATCGACCGCCTTCAATCCGTCCAGCGCCTCCAGGGTCGTCCGGGCGGCTGTCTGGGTCAACCCCGAGGCGTCGCCCTCGTCCACCAGGCCGGCGGCGGCCTCGGGCGCCAACCCGCCTGCCCGCTCCAGGTACGCCTTCAAGGACTCCCGGCACATGAAGCTCACCACCGGCCGGGGGGTGTAGTAGCTTCCCGTCTCGTGCCGGCCGGTGACCAATTCCTCGAACACCTTTCCGAGCATCTCGGGATCGACCGCCACCTCGATTTCCAGGGGCGTCGATTCGGAAATGGTGAAATTGTACGCCTCGAAGAGGCCGAGGATTTTTTCAAAGCTCTTCCGGGAAATCCTTGCCTTCCCCTTGGCGTCGGTGCCGTCCCCGGCATGAGCGAAGAGGCCGCCGTTCAGGTAGGGTACCCGGCCGATTATCCCGTCAAGCCGCTTCTTTTCCTTCGCGTCAAGGGATTCCGGGTTCAGATTGAAGCCGCTAAAAAACAATTCGTACAGGCGATCATTGAGGAAATCGTCCCCGGCCTTTTTCGAGTCGTCATACAGGCGGCGGAGATAGTCCGTGCCGCCGGCGAAGGTCAGCCAGCCCTTCCGCTGGATAAAATAAACGAACATCAGCCTGTTCATGAGGCGCTGGGCATAGAGGCGCTTTTGCCCGGCTCCGGAAACGCCATTAATATCGGCTTCAAGGTCACTGAAGGTTTTTTCATAGTCCCGATAGAACTGCCTGGTCACCTTCGCCACGTCGAAGGCTTCGGCCCACTTGCCCACCCATTCTTCCCGGTTGCCGGGATTGGCGGGCCAATGCAGGGCGGGAAGGTTCATTTCGCAGAGGGTGCGGATGTGGGTGTCGCCCCGGAGCCAGCCGAAGGCGGCGAGGGGGGCGCTTTTTTTGCCGACGGGCGGATTCCGGAAATAGGCGAAGCGGAAATCGCGGTATTCGTGGGTGAGGATGAACAGCAGCTCTTCCCGCTTCCAGGCCGGGGAGTCCGTTTTCCGCCCCTTTTTCTCGATCAGCCCCGCCAACATGCGCCGGAGGATCCCGGCCAAACCGCGCTCATGCCGGAACAGTTCCCCCTCCCGCATCTCGACGATGAAAACGCCCCAAGGCTGGCCTGCCACCAGCGGGGGCACCTGCCTGACGGCAGCCGCCAATTCTCCACTCGCCACCCTGTCCAGGCCGATTTCCTCCGGCTTCCACTCGTAGGGAATCTCCTCAAACGGCAGTTCCCGGGAAATCGGCCAGCCCAGGGCGTTTCGCAGAATCGATTCAACGAACGATTCGGCATCGCTCGCCGCGCCCTTGGAAATCGCCTCCCAAAGAAGATTGGAGACGCCGTCAATCACGGGGAGACCTCCATCCAGGCGACCAGAACCGCTCTCGTTCCGGCCGGGGCCTGCAATTGCCGCAAATAATCGATCTTGATATGGGCATCCACCTTCCGGCGGCAGGCCTGAATCGTTTCCAGGCCGATACGGCCGCATACGCGCGGTTCGCCGGGCCGGCAGCGAACGAGATCGGCTATCGCCGGTTCGCCGGTCAGTATATCGCCGTCCGGGTTTTCCAGCCAGTACCAGCGCGTTTCCCCCGCTTCGAGGCTCC
>JAITKH010000421.1 GCA_031278535.1 Planctomycetota bacterium
CCCGACCACGTCGCCGCCGGCGGTATCCACCAGGCGGACAATCTCGTCCAGGGGGTCTTCGGCCGGAATGTCCCGTCCGGACGGCAGAACGGCGCAGACGAAACACCGCTCCCTTGCAATTGTCAGGTTTTTGGCGTGGGTTTTGTCGCCCATTGAAGAGTCGTCGTCCTTTCGTCCGCCGCCGGCGGAGGGGTTATGCCATGGATGGCACAATTCTTATGCTATGCGTCCGCGTTCCGCTGTCAATATCGGGGAAACGAAACGGCAATCATGTCCGTCGCGCGGCCAAACGGGGCAACGCCCCGGCAGTTCTCGCGATTGAGCCGGATGCCCCCGTGCAACCGGGCGGTCTGTTTCGTTATGGCATTATGATTTTTTGGAAGATGCGCGTCTCCGAGCCAGCCCGGATCGTGTGCGCAAGAATCAACCCGTTGTCCTGAATATGGATTGACTTGCCCGCCACTTATCCGGAAACATGAGCCAACCGGTTTCCGCTTCCGGTGAAATGAATTCCCCTCCGGTACCGGAGGTCGATTCCGGGGCAACCGGATTTCGTACCCGCAGATCCAGTCTTTTCAGGTCGCTAGTTGCCGCCGGGGATCAGGGAGCGAAGCTTTTCGCCCTCGTTCCGCCAGTACGTGAGCATGATGCTCATTTCCGAGCCGAGGGAAAAATCCTTCACCCCGAGATCGAGATAATACCCGGCCTGGTCCGGCGACTGGATTTCCGCCCTCGGACGCTTGCCGTGTCTGAGCGCCGCCTGGATAACCTTGAGTTCGGCGGCCTTCACGTCCGCTTCGCGCTCAGTCCTGTCGAAACCGCAGCTCATGGAATAGTCGAAGGAACCGAACTGGATGATGTCCACGCTCGGGACTGCGCAAATCTCGTCGATGTTCTCGACCGCCTCCCGCTTCTCAATCATGAAGGCGAAGACGCTTTTCGCGCTCATCCCGGCGAATTCCCGCTGGGAGCGGGAGGTACGGTAGCCGATCCAGCGGCGGGAAGTGTACCCCATCAGTCCCCCCTCCCCGGCGAATTCGGCCTGCACCAGGCGCAGGGTCTCCCGCACCTGCCCGGCGTCGTGGTGATCGGCGAAGAGGACGGCCTGAAAGCCGGAAGCCAGGGCCTTCTGGGCCACGTATCCCCGGTTCTGGAAATCCACCTTGATCATGCTGCCCATGCCGTGCAGCTCGGCGGCGCGGGCGACATTCTCCAAATCGTATTGATCGAAAGGCGCGTACTCGGCCAGGAACTCGACGTAGTCGTACAGTCCGGTCGCCCCGACGGTTTCGGTCAGGGTCGGCCAGGCGCTGCTGATGCGGGTGCCGATCATCGGCTGCCCCGCCTCGATTTTCCGGCGAATGACATTTTCCTTCATCATGGTCTCCTCCCCTTCCCCGCCGGCATGGGCGGGGCGAAAAACCGCCCTTTCTTCCGGCGCCTTTCCGGTCGCGGACCCAATGGCCTGGAAAGCCGTCCCGGCGGGCGCCGAAATCCGTTCGCCCCGGAATCAACCTCCCGCGCCGGAGAGGAATTCATTTCCCCGAAGGCCAAAGCCGGATGAACCGGGCATCTCCCCGCAAAGTCCCGCCAGAAGGTTGGGACTTCGCGGACTACTATGGTAGCCCGACCGCGCCGTCCGTCAATATCCTCTTCCGGGCAACGGGAAAAACGCCGCCGCACGCACGCATTCCATGTGCAGGCTTTTCTCCGTTCAACCGATGGCGGCGCCGGGGCGGATTTTACCGTTTCAGATTGTTGACGGTTTGCAGCATTTCGTCGGAGGTAGTGATGGACTTGGAATTGAACTCGTAGGCGCGCTGGGCCGCAATCATGTTGACCATTTCGGAAATGGCGTCCACGTTCGACTGTTCGATGAAGCCGCCCTTGATGGTTCCGAAACCTTCGGCGCCCGGCGCCCCCTGCTGCGCCTCCCCGGACGATTCGGTCTCCACCCAGCGGTTGTCGCCGAGCGGCTCCAGGCCAGCCGGATTGATGAAGGTGAAGAGCTGCACCTGCCCCACCTCGTTGTATTCGGTCTGGCCCGGGAGCAGCTGCATGATTCTTCCCTCCGGGGTTATCTGCACCGCCACCGCGTTCGCGGCCAGGTTCCCCGGCTGGGGATTGAGGAAATAGCCGTCCACCGTTACGATGCGCCCCTGATCGTCCACCCGGAAATTGCCGTCGCGGGTGTAGGCGAGGGCGCCGTTTCCCATGTCGATTTGGAAAAAATTCTTGATGCTGTTGGCCTGCGGCTCTTCGATCATCATGTCGGACCAGTTGCCGGTCTCGACCACCGAACCCATGGTCATCACCGGCGTGGTGCCAGCCACCCGGACGCCCAGGCCGACCTGCACCCCCACCGGCAGGTTGACCATCCCGTCCGTTCCGCCCTGGAGGCCGCTGGCTCGGGTGGTCTGGTACAGAAGATCCTGGAAGTTCACCACCTTCTTTTTGTAGCCGTTGGTGTTGACGTTCGTCAGGTCGTGGGCGATGGCGTCGATATAGAATTGCATGGCTTTCATGCCTGTGGCGCCGCTCCAGAGCGATCGAATCATCATGGCTGTTCCTCCATCTTGCCTTTTTCCAGGGCCATCCCTCCGCCGGGATCAGGCGGTGCGGGCGGCAATCCGCCGTACGGCGTTGCCCAGCTGCTCGTCCTGAATGGTCAGGAAGCGCATATTTGCCTCGTAGACGCGCGAAGCCTCGATCATGTTGGTCATTTCCTCGATGGCGCTGGTGGCGGATTCCTCCAGGTATCCGCCCATCACCCCGTTCTGCCAGTTTTCCATCGCCGCCCCGTCCGAAACGAAGCGGGAGTCGCCGGTCTTCACCATGTTCTTGTAATCGGCGGTCCGGAACACCCCAATCTGGCCGAGGATGGCGTTCCCGTCCGGGTTGTTGGCGACGACGACTCCATCCTCGCGGACGGTGATCACGCTCCGGGGCGGCGCGGTCACATTGACGGGGGCGCCGTCGGGATCGAGCACCATATCGCCCGCGACGTTCCGGAGAATCCCGTCCTGATCGGGAACGAAATGCCCGTCCCGGGAATAGTAGATCCTGTCGGGGCCGGCTCCATCGGGCCGGAAACGGAAAAACGACCAGGTCCCGGAATGGGGCTCGTCGTGCAGGGCGACGTCGAAGGGATTGCCGGTCTCCTGCATGGGGCCGGGGGACAGGTTGGTGACGGTGGTGTCGTTCCAGACGCCGCCGCCGGTATTCATCAATATCCTGTCCCACAGGGCAAACCGATCCTGGTGGAACTCGTTTTCCACCGGCACTTCGGTGAATTGCGACCAGTCCGGCTTGAAGCCGTGGGTGTTGGCGTTGGCCAGGTTGTTGGAAATGGTGGCGTGGCGATGCGTCTGCACCAGGGCGCCCATGGTGGACAGGTACATCCCGTAAATCATGGCGTTCCTCCTTTCCGGCACACTGCGTATGGATCATGCAATCGGCATGCCAAAATCCGTCCCGGTTTTCCCGGCAAGAGCAATTCCACGTTTTCCAAGAAGATAAAAATATCGTCGACGCGGCCGCCTCCGGTCGGCCGACGCCGCGCCGGGAAAAAAGAGCCGGCCGGAATGACGGAAAAGACGGCAGGCGGGAAAGGGGAGGGATGAAAGGACGGCGGCCGGAACGGCAACTGTAGAGTATGTCCTGGCGGTTGCCGCCAATGCCGACCGGGTGGTCCGCGGACCGGGAACAGGGGGGCTGTCATGATCGTGAAATGCGTACAATGCCGGAGAATTAGGGTTGACGGGCGGTTTCGCCTGCCTTTGCCGGGCGAGCGGTTGGAGGGCCGAACTGCCGAGGTCTATTGCCCGCGCTGCGCCAGGGAAATGCTTGTGCGCATCCGGGCCGGCGAGTTTGCCGTGGAGGACGGGGTCGCCGTTCACTCTGGCGCCGTCAATGCATAGTGCTCCGCAAAGTCCGAATCCCCGGTTCGGATCTTGCGGAACACCAGCGGCCTGAAAAGGCTCAATCCATGGATTCCGAAGTCCGTTTGCTTCGGGATAGACCTCCGATGCCCAAGAGCCTGTTAACGAAACACGCCGCGTTCGATTGTGTTTTCTGTCTTGTCAAAAAGCACGGTGGGGGTTTGGTTATGGCGAAAGGTGCCGCCGCCAGGCATTGTCCACCTGTGCCAGGCGTCCCGGACCCAGCCCGATCCGCCGGGCGTCCTCGGGCGACGGCCAACTGAGAAACAGGCGCGGGCCGTCAATGTCGCGATGCCGTTCGGCCAGGCAATACCGGCCATAGGGGACGCGTCCATTCTGGGCGTACAGTACCGGAAGGTGGTTGACGGCAACTGTGCCAGCGTCCTTTCGACCGGATTGGGTATCCGGCGGTCGGGGGTTCGAATTCCTCCTGGTTCGCCATTATGACATCTTCATTTTCAATTGGTTGTAGACTTGAAGAAACATGCTGTTCCTCTTTTTGACAGTTTTCATTGTTCACGTAAGTCCTTGATAATTTGCAAAAACCTGCGGCGTTAGTGTGGCTTTTAGTGTCGTTTTTTTGTAAGCGTTCACGGGTCAAAAAAGCCGTTTTGCAAGAATTTTTAGTAAGCGTTCACGGGTCAAAATGGTCATTTTACGGGGATTTTTACACGGTTGACTCTCAAAAAACACAGATTTTGAGCGAAAATTTGGCTTTCTTGTACGATTATGCATCTAAAAATTCTTGCAAAACGGCTTTTTTGACCCGTGAACGCTTACGCATTTTTTACGCCTCAATTTGGAACGTCCGAAAATCATGACCCCA
>JAITKH010000011.1 GCA_031278535.1 Planctomycetota bacterium
CATGGCCCTGAGCGGCGGCGAGATGATCCTGGGCAAGGCGGATTTGGCGTCGTTCCTTCCGATTGTCCAGACCTTTGATCGATCTCTTTCCGAGATTCCCTCCATCATCATCGTACCCGGGTCGGGACGGGGATTTTTCGCCTGGGAAAGCGGTTGCATCATGCTGAACCTGCGCCCCGTTGCGAGCGTGGAGGATTCGATCGCCACCGCATTCGCCTGGTACCGGATGCTGGACGACCGTTTCAACCAAAACGGCGGACTCAGGAAAGCCTACGAGAAAAAATTTCCCGGCGCCGTTTTCGGTACCGATTTTCCCGCCGACTACCGGGCATGGCTCTGCCACGTGGTGAAGGGCGAAGCCGAAGCCATGAACCAGCAGAGGCGGGCGTTTTTCCGCGATTTCATCGGTCCGGACATCTCCGGACCGCTCCTCCCGTCAAATCTCAGGAACGTCGGACCGCAGACTCTGGAGGCGATTTCCCGCCGACTGGAAAAACAGATATCCTCCGGCGACAAGGACGTGAACCTGTACCGCCGTCTCGCCGCCATTTACTGGCAGCAAGGCAACGTGCAGGCGGCCGGTCTGCAATACACCGCCGCCATGGGGCTGGCCCCAAACGACGGCGAAACGCTTTTCGCGGCCGGCATGTTCATGCGTTCCAACGGGGATATCGAGGCCGCAAACGACTGTTTCCGCTACGGCCGGGAACGGGCGGAGGAGAGCCTCTGGGGCATCTATTGCCTGGACGCTCTCGACAACCAGTTCTAAGGGGAAAGAATGGGCGACGCCCTGGCGGCAGCGGCGGCTGTCGACGGCTCCTGGCATCTAGTCCTGATCCTGACTGCCATAGGCCTGCTCGCGCTGTTTTCCCGATGGCGCGCGTCGCGGCAGCCCCCGCCGGTCACGTTGCGGGAATTGCGGGAAAGGGACGGAAATCCGGATCGTTACCGGAGTCAGGCCGACCGGGCGATAGTCGAACTTCTCGAAACCAGCCGATCCCTGAACGCCCAGATAGACATGAAGATTCGAACCTTGAATCTGTTGATTCATCGCGGCGAGGATCTGGCGCTTCGCCTCGAAAAACTCCTGGGCGAGACGGGAGGGAAGATGCCGGAGACGGCCGGAAGCCGTGCCGCCGGGGCATCCGAAAGCCGTCATCTCCAAGCTGTCGCGCATCGGCAGCCCCTGACCGATTTGCAAGAGCGGGTGCTTCGGCTGCGGGAGTCGGGAAAAAGCCTGGCGGAGATTGCCAAGTCCGCCAAACTCTCGATTTCCGAGGTCCGTTTCACCCTTGAAAGCCTGGATCGACCCGCGGAGAAAACGCATGAGTGAAAGGGAGACGTTTCCCGGCGAATCGGCATTCGACGCGCGCATGCCGGCCGGGATCCGCTTCCGGGAGCACCTCGGTTCCGGTTGGCGTTCGCATTGGCTCGGGGTATGCCAGGTGAGCCTGGAGCGAATCGTGGCCATGAAACTCCTGCGACCGGAGTTCGCGGATCAGCCGGAAATCTGCAAGACGTTTTTCGAAGCCGGACAGAAATCCGCCGCCATCACGCATCCGGTCGCCGTCCCCATCATCAACATTTTCCCGGATCAGAAATGCCTGTTGTGCGAATTGCCTCCGGGAACGCCTCTCGACAAGCAAGGAGGAAGCCTTGCCCCATGGCAACTTGCCGCCATGGGAAAGGCGATCATGGATTGTCTCGCTTCCCTCCATGCCACCAACCGCTGCCACGGATGTTTGACCCCCGCGAACATTTTCATAGGCGACGGCTGCGATGTCAGGCTGCAGGATTTCTTCCAGCCCCCGATTGTATCTTTCGACGGCGAAATCCGCGCCGGGTGGCCGGATTTCGTGGCGCCGGAACTTTTCTCCATCGCCGGGAACGCCGCAGACGGAAACTGGCGGCAGGATGCTTTCAGCCTCGGGAAATGCCTGCGTTATGCCGCCGATCCGGCCAGCCTGGAGAGTGAAACCGGGACTTTCGCGGCAACCATTTCCGATCCGGATCCGGCAAAACGAGGAGCGTCTCCGAGCGGGATCCTCAATACTTTCAGGGAACTCCGCCGGCTGGAGGAGGCGCGGACCGGCTTGACGATTCGCCGATCCCGACGCCTATACCGGCGCGTACCGGCAGAGTTCGAGGTAAGCATGTCGCTCCGATCGGTGACGCCGACGGAAATCGGTTCCCTTCTCGCCCTTATTCACGACATCAGCGAGAACGGCGTTTTCATCGAGATCAAGCAGGGCGCCGCGCCCGGAGTAGGGAGCATCCTGGAGTTGAATTTCTCCATCAAGGGAACGGCGGAAAGCGTACATGCCTTCGGCGTGGTGCGCTGGCTGTCGTCCCCTCCCTTGCCGCCGGGCGTCGGCATACAGTTCGTGGAGGTGGATCGTCCCGCCCTTGCCAGCTTGCGGAAATTCATCGCCGACCGGAAGATTTCAGGAAAATCACTCAGGGATGATTCCGCCGGAGAACCGGTCGGAGCCCAGTGACAAGTTCTATCAAATCGGCCTTCTTCGGCAGCGCTTCCGTAATGATGCCCATGTCCCCGGACATGTCGAGGACGAGCCGCAGTTCCTCGCCGGCAATCTCGGCCTTAAGGCTCCGGACATTCTGCCGGTGGCCGCGATCCAGGACATCGGCAAGCCGGAGGATGCCGGCCAGCTTGGCCACCCGTATGCGATCGAATTGTGAGAGCGCCATATAGTCCGGATGAGCGTCCGAGGGCGTCTCCTGCCTGTGGAAGTAGGCGGTTTGGGCGATCAGCGCCCGCGCATTTTCGTTGATGCCCACGATGTCCGACCATTTGATCAAGTAGGCGCTGTGCCGATGGTGCAGATTTTCCGAAACGTACATCCCGATGTCGTGGAGAACCGCGGAGAGCTCGAGGAGCAGCCGGTCCCGATCGTCGAGATCCAGCATTTCCCTGACCGCGTCGAAGATGGCCAGGGAAAACTCGGTCACCATCCGGGCATGAGCGCGATCATAGCCGTAACGTTCCCCCACCGCCCTGGCCGAACGCACCATCTGGCGCCGGAAGGCGGTCAGGGGATTTTCGCCCCGGAGGGCCATGCCCATCTCGATCAACAGGCCGGACAGCGTCTCGGTATTGGTGAAAGTGACTTCCGCCGTTTCCACCGCCCAGACGAAACTGTCAAGGATGAGCATTGCCGGAATGAGCATTTCCGCGTCGGTCAGACCGAGATTGAACAGTCGCCCGATCTCCGTCGGGCTGAGCTGGTAGGCTTTTTCGAGGCTGCGGCGGAGCGGTTCGGCCGCGATGATGAAATCGTCCGGGCGGCGCTCGGCAAGAGGATCGTTGCGAAAGGCTCGGTAGAGGTTGCGGTTGACGAGGAAAAAGGTGGAAATGTTGTATTCCTGGTAAACGTCCCGGGCGGAGTTCACGATATTGATAGACATGGCCCGGAGAATTTCGGCCCGGGTCTGGCCGCCCGTCTGGCCGGCGGCATGAAAAAGCCGGGCGACTCCGAGGCGTCTGACGCCACCGATTTGCAGATCTTCGCCGCGGAGAATCATCATTTCGGTTGAACCGCCGCCGATGTTCAGGGCGAGGGAAAAGTTGCCCTGGCGACGACGAAGCCAAGGCAGGAGGGCCTGGTAGGCGAGACGGCTTTCCTCAACCGTATCCAGCAAAACGAGAGCGAGGCCGGTGTCGTGCCGGACGCGGTCAGCCAGGATTTCCCGGTTCGCCGCCTCGTGGATGGCGGAAGAGGCGGCGATTTGCCGATGCTCGACCCCGTAGTCGTCGGCGAGGCGGAGGTAATTGCCGATAATATGGAGGATGGCCGTCATGGTTCCGGGCAGGATACGGCCGTGGCGGAAAATGTCCGCTCCGGTGGAAACCGGATGGGTGAGTTCCTCGATTACCCGGACGCCGGCGTCGGGGCCGGTTTCGGCTATGTTCAGGCGTACGGCGGTAGAGCCGAGATCAATGCCTGCCAGAAGGGTTGGCGCCGCGGCCTGCCTGGCCGGGGATGCCCTGCCCCTTCTTCCCCCTCCCGTTTTTTTCGCTTCCATCGCCCGTTCCTTGCCATGATATTCCGGCCGGCGGTCATCCCATGGGCACGAACACGTCTAGAAGCACCACCAGAAGATCGTAGGCGGCATGACTCCCGGCGGCAATGCCGAAGCCCCTCTCGATGTATACAAAGGCAAAATACAATCCCGCTGCCGTTCGGAAGGCGAAAGCGGGAAAACTCGCCGCGGCATCGGAGAAGTTCGCGATCTCTTCCGGACCGTTGGGCAGGTGGTGCGACGCGGCAAACAGCAAGGCTTGGAACATGGCGGCCAGGACGTATTTCCAAAAGTTCTTCACCCGAAAAATCCTGTCAAGAACCGCTATCGCCAAGCCCATCAGAAGCAGCCGGAAAAAAAATTCCTCATATGCCCCGGCGCCACAGCTGAGAATCAGGCTGGCCTGCCAGGAAATCCCGATCCGGCCGTCTCCCGAAAGGGAAAGGGCCGAGGAGAAGGCAAAATAGTCGCCGAATTTCAGCGCCAGCCGTGACAGCATGAAGACGGGCAGACACCAGACTAGGCTCTCCAATATCATGAGTATCCAGGTGCGGAACGGCGGCCGGCGGGCCGGCAGACCGGACAGGCGGTGGGCCACCAGGAAGACAACGATGACCAACATGAAAGAAACCAGCGGCCCCGCAACGCCGAGGCGGCCGAGCGCGTCGCCGATGGCGATGTCCACGGCGTTGGCCCAATGCAGGCCGGAAAAACTCCTGAGCCACCAGATGCCGGCATGGTACACGATGAAGAGCGGCAAGGAGAAATAGAGGCCGACCAGCGGGGT
>JAITKH010000070.1 GCA_031278535.1 Planctomycetota bacterium
AGTGCGGGCGGGCGGACGGATTGTCGTCTTCGATGCCGGCACCGGCATTATCAAACTGGGGCGCGATCTCATGCGCGAGGAAGAGGAACGGCGTCTTGCCATTTTCTTCTCGCACAGCCATCACGACCATACCGGCGGCATCCTCCACTTCAAGCCCGTCTACGTTCCTTCCAGCATCGTCACCTTCCTTGGCTCGGGTGGAGGCGACAACGGCATCATGGCCGACCTGGAGCGGCTGTCGTCCACAGAGTCGCATCCGGTGCAACTGGCCGGCATGGGCATGCGTTACGCCTGCGTCGAAATCGGCGGCGGCGACGTCGTTCTCTGGGCGCCCGGAGAGGATCGCCCCCGCCTGGCCGAAAAGGATTTTCAGGCCGGGCCGGGGGACGTGCTGGTCCGGATACTCGAAAATCCACGCCATCCCTTGTGCGGCGTCCTCAATTTCCGCCTGGAATATGCCGGCCGCTCCTATGTGTACGCCACCGACGTGGAGGGGTATGAGGAATGCGGCGACCCGGTGCTGGCGGAGTTCGCCCGGGGGGCGGACCTCATGTCCCACGACGGGCAATACTCAAGCGAGGACTACGCCCGGAACCGGAAGGGATGGGGCCACAGCACGGTAAACATGGCCATTCGCACCGCCGTCCTGGCCGGCGTTCCCCGTCTGGCAATCGTCCACCACGAGCCGGAATACGACGACGCGCACCTGTTGCGGATGGAACGGGAGGCGCAACGGATTTTTCCGGGCGTCTTTTTCGCCCGCGAGAACCAGGAGGCGCTCATTCCCTGACCGGCGCCTCCGCCCCGGCTCGCAACTGGCCGCAGGCGGCGCCGATTTCCGATCCCTTCTCCATCCGTACCGTGCAGGGGATGCCCGCCGCTTTCAGCGTTGCCTGGAAACGGTGCGTCGACGCCGGCGGCGGTGGCCGGAATTCGTTTCCCGGAACCGGGTTCAGGGGAATGATGTTGACCTTGCCGCGCCGGCCGGAAAGGAGCCGCGCCAGTTTTCCGGCCTGCGCCGGAGAGGAATTTACGCCGTCGATCAGACAGTATTCGTAGGTGACGTCGCGCGAGGCCGCGGCAGCGAAACGATCCACCGCCGCCATTACTTCGGCCAGCGGCCAGCGGCATGCCGCCGGCATCAGCCATTCCCGGAGTTTCTGGTCCGGGGCGTGGAGCGACAGGGCCAGCCGGAAGTTTCGCCCCGACTCCGCCAGCCGGGCGACGCCTTCCGGAACGCCGGCGGTGGACAGGGTGATACGGCGGCCGGAGAGGCCAAGCCCGTCCGGATCGGCAAGGCGATCAATGGCGGCAAGGACGGCGTCCAGATTGAGAAGCGGTTCCCCCATGCCCATGAACACGACATGGCTGATTCCGGATTTTCCCGTCCCGTGCGCCAAGGCGTCAAGACGATAGGCCTGTTCCACCATCTCGCCGCCCGAAAGATTGCGGACAAAACCTCCGCTCCCGGTGGCGCAGAAGCGGCAGCCAAGCGGACAGCCGGCCATGCAGGAAAGGCAGGCGGTCCGGCGGGAGCGCCGTTTTTCGATGATCAATACGCATTCGACAAGCGCTTCACCGGGCGCGGCAAAAAGCAGTTTTCGGGTCAGCCCGTCGGCGGAAGATCGGCTATCGCGCTCGTCCAAGACACGGAGGCGGCCGGCTTCGGCCAGGCGGAGGCGAAGGGTTTCGGGAAGATTTTTCATGGCGGCGAAGTCGCCGGTCCGCTTTTGATGCAGCCAGCACCGGAATTGTTCCGCTCGCCATGCCGGTTCCTCCGTTTCAGCCATGAACGCGGCCAATTCCCCGGAACCCGCCTCCAGCCAATGCCGCATCCGATCCCGCCTCCGGCAAGGCGTCGCCCGCGCCTTCGCCACAACGGGAACTTTACACGCTGTCCTCTTTTTTGTAAAACGGCAACCTTGAAACCCCACTTGCAGCGGAGGAGCCCATGCGGGAGCCCGTCGATTCGTTCCGGACATATCCGCCTTCCATCCTCGCCCGGGTCGAGGGGCCGGGCCAGTACGTCGGGGACGAACCCAACCGGATCGTCAAGCCGGAGGCGGATCTCCGCCTGGCGCTGGCCTTTCCCGACGTATACCAGATCGGCATGAGCCACCATGGCCTGCGCATTCTCTACGAGATTGCCAACGGCATGGACGGCGTGGCGGCTGAACGGGTTTTCGCCCCCTTTCCCGACATGGAGCGCGAATTGCGGGCCGCCGGCCGGCGGCTGGCCACCTTGGAAACCCTCACCCCCCTCTGCGATTGCCAGGCCATCGGTTTTTCCCTCGGCTACGAACTGGCAGCCTCGTCGGTTCCGGCCATCCTCGACCTGGGGGGCGTGCCGCCGACCCGGTTCGAGCGGGAAGGCGCGAATGCCCCGCTGGTACTCGCCGGCGGCGGCGCCTGCCTCAATCCGGAACCGCTTTCCGATTTCATCGATTTCTTCCTTGTCGGCGAAGGCGAGGAAGCACTGCCGGAAATTCTGGCCATACTCCGCCGCCGCCTGCCCCTGGGGGGCGGGAATCGGCGGGATGTTCTTTTCGAACTTGCCAATCGGGTCGAAGGGGTTTATGTTCCGGAATTGTACGAAACCTCGGAGCGTCCGGACGGTATGGTGGTGGTGACCGGGCCGGTACGCGCCGGCGTTCCCTTTCCGGTCCGTCGGCGACTGGTCGAGGATTTTGCCGCAGCCCCGCAGGTCCGCCGCCCCATTGTTCCGATTCACGAAACCGTGCATGAGCGGGCGGTTGTCGAAATCATGCGCGGCTGTCCCAACGGCTGCCGTTTCTGCCAGGCCGGCTATGCCGGCCGGCCGAAGCGGGAACGGAATCCGGCCTCGCTTGTCGCCGCCGCCCGCGAATGCCTGGCCGCCACAGGGTATGACGAGGTGGGGTTGCTCAGCTTAAGCACATCCAACCATTCCCGATTCGACGAATTGGTGGCGGCCATGGACGGGGAATTCGCTTCCGAAGGGATAAGCCTCTCCCTTCCCAGTCTCCGGGTGGATCACGCCTTGTCCGGCATCCCGGCCCGCCTTTCCTCGATCCGGAAATCCGGCCTCACTGTCGCCCCCGAGGCGGGAAGTGATCGTTTGCGCGCCGTCATCAACAAGGACGTCAAAAACGCCGATCTCCTGGCTGCTGCGGACGAGGCTTTCCGCCGCGGCTGGCGCCAGATCAAGTTATATTTCATGATAGGGCTTCCGACAGAGACGGAGGAGGATGTCCAGGCCATTGTCGATCTTGTCCACGAGGCGGCTGGACGGAAGGGAGGCGGCAGGGGAAATAGAGGGAAGCCGGTCATCCAGGTATCGGCCAGCAATTTCGTTCCAAAACCCTTTACCGCCTTCCAGTGGTTCGGAGCGGCTGGTACGGCTGTCTGGGAGGCCAGGCAACGGGTCCTGGCCTCGCGGCTAAATCGCCGGCTGGCCGTTCATCATGGGCATGACGCGGCCCTGTCGCTTCTGGAGGCGGTTTTTGCGCGGGGGGATCGCCGCCTGGGAAAAGTGGTGCTCGCCGCCTGGCGGGCGGGTGCGCGGCTGGACGCCTGGAGCGACCATTTCCGTCCCGACATCTGGCGCGAAGCCTTTGCCGCCAACAACCTCGATCCGGAACGCCTGGCCGGCCGGGAATTCGATCCCGCCAAACCGCTTCCCTGGGATCACATCGATTGCAGGGTGCGGACGTCGTTTCTCGTCCGGGAACTCGAAAGGGCGCGTTGCGGCCTTCCCACCCCCGCCTGTGCGCCCGGCGTTTGCGCCGGCTGCGGCGCCCCCGGCTGCCCCTTTCCCGCCGCCGGGGTCGATCCATGAACTCCGCGCTGATGTGGGTTGCCGCAACGAGCCTGGCGGGATTCCTCCTGATGGGCCGGGACAAGCTGCGCGCCATGCGGGGCGGCTGGCGAACGCCGGAGAGATTTCTCCTCATAGTCGCGATTCTGGGCGGATCGCCGGGAGTGTATTTCGGCATGCGCTTCTTCCGGCACAAAACCCTGCGCCCGCTGTTCAGGCTGGGCGTGCCGGCCATTTTGGTGGCGCAGGCGCTTTGTTTCTGGCTGTTGTTCCGGCGGTGACGACGGCGAATCTGGAGTCGGGCCCTAACCCAAATTCCTCCAGTGAAAATTGTAAGTAGTCGTCTCTGAAACGGATGTTCCAGTATTGGTTAGATGGTTTATTTGGTTATAACATTATGATTTTTTGGAAGGTGTGCGTCTCTGAGCCAGTTTGTTTCGCATAC
>JAITKH010000177.1 GCA_031278535.1 Planctomycetota bacterium
CGTTGTAGTACTGGACGCTCCCCTGGAGGAGAATGGCCAGGGCATAGAGCGCGAAGAAGCCGACGGCGAAGTTGAAAAGAGGCAGTATCCTCGGCGGCAACCGGTCGGTCAGGGTGGTGACGGCAATGTGGCGATGCTCGTAATAGACCGAGACGACGGCCAGGTAAACGGCCCAGACCAGGATGAAACGCACCAGTTCCTCGCCCATGATAATCCCGCTGTTGAAAAGATAGCGGAGCATGGTGTTGGCGAAGACCACCAGCACCATAGCGGCCAGAAAGGCGGCGCATAGGTATTTGTTGCAGGCGCCGAGAACTACGATGACGCGTTTCATCGTCCATGTCCTCCCGGGAAGAAGGGTCAGCCAAAATTCCCCAGCGAAAATTGTAAGCCATTGATAAATAAGGGTCGGCTCAAAAAAGTCCTCACGCCGTTTTCGCGGCTATTTCGCATTGTGCCCCATTGGTTCAAATCTCCTGACAAAAATCATGCCCCTTTTCCATCCTTGCGGCGGCAGGATGGACGAATAAACATGACGACCGCATTGTATCCGCCGTTTTCACCCCGGACCCACAAGATTTTCACTGACATGGACTTGCAAAAATCTCTCTTTCCACTCCCCCATTGTAGGCAAGGATTTGCATGAACAGACATGGCAAATTTCACCAAAAAACGCAAAACAATTTACCGGAAAACTCGGGGTAACGGATATCGAGTCCGCTAACCTTGGGGCAAATCCTGCGGCCGTTATTACAGGAGTCGCCGGGGCGGCGGAGAGTTCTATCGTTTGCTGGCGCAGTAATCGCGGATGGCCTTGGCTCCGGGAACATTGGCGTCGAACCAGGCGTAAGGATCCTTCATCGCGTCACGCATCTGCTGTTTAAAATTGTTGTCTGGGATGTGGATGACAATGTTCTTGTCCTTGAGAAACTTGACGCTCTCGCCCTCGTCTTTCTCGGCCAGATCCCAAGCCAAGGAGATGGTTTCGGCGAGGGTGTCGTTGAAAAGCTTCCGCATGTCTTCAGGCAGGCCGTCCTCGAACTTGCCGTTCACCAGGACCGAGGTGGGCGAGAAGACATGGCGGCTTTCCAGCATGTAGGGTTGCACTTCCCACCAGCCCATGGACACTACGGTGGAATAAGGATTGTCCTGACCGTCCACCACCTTCGTTTCCATGGCGGTGTAAAGTTCGGTCATGGGCATGGGAGTGGGATTGGTGCCGAGACCTTTGAATATCTGGATGAAAGTGTCGCTCAGGGGAGTGCGAATCTTCATGCGGCGGAAGTCGTCCATCGTCGTGATGGCGAAGTTGCAGGAGATTTGGCGGAAGCCGTTGACTACCAGGCCCTTGATTCGGACGCCGGTCTTCTCGGTATATTTTCCGGCGAACTTGTCGGCAAATTCGCCCCCGATGAACACCTTCCTGGCGTGTTCCCAGCCGTCGACGATAAAGGGCTGCTCCCAACCGCCGATCATGGGCTCGTCGTCCTTGATCAGACCCCCGACCAGAGCCACTTGGAGGGTTCCGCGCTTGACCAGTTCCATGATCTTTTCTTCGCCGCCCGCCTCGTTGTTGGGTTTGAGGGTAATGCGGAAGGCTCCGTTGGACGCTTTTTCCAGTTTTTCCTTGAATGATTCCATGGCCTTGGTGTTGGGGTGGGACGGGCCGAAATAACTGGCGAAGATGAGGCGGTAGGTACCGGCCGCGGCGGTCCGGCCAAGCAGACCGGCCATCATGAAACAGATCGTCAGTAACAACAGGGAACGCGAACGAAACATGGGATAATCCTCCTCAACGAGAGTTGAACCGCAATCCGCCCGGGATCGTCCCGGACGCAAACGCCTAGACAAACCGCATCGGCTGCGCCAGAAAACGCCAAGAAGTTATCAGGACAGGAAGTCGATGATAAAATTAGCCGTTTTGTATGTTTTTCGCAAGCCTTGATGATTGTTTGTCCTCTTTCCAATAGTGGACTTTTAGAGATTTTTCCGTCAATATCAATCAATACATTGCGGATTGGAGAATGAATGCAATGTCGCCTGAAAACCACGACGCGCACATAAATCCCCGGATTGCCTGTAAGCCCTTATAATCCTTATGTACAAAAGTTTAAAAGTCCACCAATGGATTGTCAATGCTAAAAAACAAATTGGAAACGCTGGCGCTTTCGTCCATTTGACGGTTCCTGTTTTCATATCCGCCAACTTGTTATGGTAAACGCTCTGTGGCATTGACGAATTCGAAGTCGTCAATCCGCAGGGATGCCAGACCTAACCGCTCCGCCGCGTCCGGACGAAATTCCGCCGGAGCGTGCGTCGAAACAAGAAATGCGTTTCATGGCGGGCCGACGACAAGGGAGACCGGAGCCGGAGCCGATGGAGGCATGGGAGCCGGAAAGCGGCGTGATAGCGATAGACCCCGCGAGGAGAAGGACGCCGGGGTTACGTTGGCGAGAACGGTGCGGACCCAGGAGGCAAAAGCCGTTTGGGTGAAGACGAACTTCGGAAGGGGAAATCCAATCCCCCTTTCGCATGCCCCCACCGGCGGATAGACTCGACGGCGAATGACGCCGTGTCATGGCCGACACCGACGTTGACAAAGCCATTGCTGCGGCCGATACCGGAGACTCCATACGGATAGGTACGCGGAATCGCCGGGCCGGGAAAGTCATGTCCATTCAATGGAATGTCCGCTTCTGTCCGGAGTTGGACGCGCTGGAGTCGTTGACCATCCGTGCCGCCACCCAGGGCAATTTAATTCCCTTGGCATGTATCCGGTGTACGTTGATACTTCCTCCTGGGCCGATTCTGGGAAGCGGCATCACCAGTTTTTCTCCGGCAGAGGCGGATGCCAACCGCCTCCTGGAGTTGTCCCGGGAACATTGGCAGGTGGAAAATCGTCTGCGCCGGGTCAGGGACGCGGACTTGCGCGAAGACGAATGTCGAGTGAGGCGCCGGGGCATCGCACAGATACTGGCTGCCTTGCGAAATGCCATCGCGCGATTGCTCCGGGCCAGCGGCGCACAACCCCTGGTCGCCGGCATCGAACACTTCGCACAACACCGCGACGACGCCATCGATACCCTCTTCAAAAGAATTAAATGACCCTGGCCGCCACCTGTGAAACGCTTGCCGAATTCGGGCAAAAGGCGGGCAGGAAAAAAGAAGTCGCCGCCTGACGGCGGACTTCCATGAGAAGGAAGAAATTCGAAGGCAGACGGCGATCCGACCAAAATTGCGTCCAGCCCGGATCGATCAGGAATGTTTCTTTTGCGACTCGATTCCGGGCATTGCCGTCCCTTTCGCCTCGTCGTTCCCGGCCAGGCCGGATTTGAATTCCGTCAGCGACTGGCCCAGGGAACGGGCAATGCCAGGCAGGCGCTTGCCGAAAAGCAATAACGCCACCAAACCGATAACCAGCCATTCAAGGCCGCCGGGCATGCCGACAAAAGCCACAGGCAACGGGTGCATTCGCGTCTCCTTCCCTTTTCCCCGGAGCCTGCGGGCAAATCCGTCCGCAGGCTCCCTTGATTGATTGCGACGACACGACCGGCACACTTCATGAATAATCGCATTCCGCGGGGGCGGAAAACCCGGGTCAGACGGGTTTCACCACGGAGTGCAGGAGCGCGCGCAACTGCCCTTCGCCTTCGACAAACGCCTGTTCAAGGCGCATGGCACTGAGCTGCGAATACATCATGTTGCGAAGAGAATTGAAGGGCTTGCCCGCCAAATCGGCGTCGCTGATTCCATAGTCCTCCACGGCAATCCTCTTCAACACCGGCAAGGTCCATTGCACGGCAGGCACGGAAAGCACGAAGTCGTGATCGCCCAAGTGGCAAATGAAGCCTTCCTGCCGGCGCGGCAGCGGCAGGGTCTTGCCGGAGGCGCCGAGCAGGCCGTATCGTACCGGATCGGTTCCGGCGATCATGGCGGCCGCCTTGAGCCAGCCGACCACTTGCGCTTCGTCGGCGTCGTTCCCGGGATGGGTGTGCGCACAGGCCTGGGCAACCACGAGTTCGGCCGGGGCTTTGCGCGCCAGGAGTTCCGCGAGGGACAGGACATGGTGTTCGCCGGTGCCGGCAAGCGGCTGTTCGGTGCGGGAGGATGCGTCCGCCCGCCATTGGAACACATAGGGTTTATGCAGATCGTGCAGCAGCTGGGCCGCCATGGCAATGTCCCGATTCACTTTGTACCCGTAAATCCGTTCATAGGCGTCCACAATGGCGGCAGTGATCTTCACGTTGGCGGCCACGTGGGTAATCAGCCCGCCGGGATAGGCATGATGGCTGCCGTATCCGCTGCCCGGCGCGGAGATGCAGGGGTAGGCGACGTTCATGTTCTGCGGCACGGGAGGCAGGAAACCGGCCAGGCTTTGCGTCGTGTATCCCGCCTTTCCCAACTGTTCCCACGCTTGTTGGCGTCCTCCGGCGCCGATGCCCGCCAGGAGGGGAGTGGAATCGGCGTAAATGCCGGATACAAGTTCGCGCAGGGCCGGGGTGGCGATTTTGCCCGTCTCTTCCTGCAAGTATTGCCAGGCCGATTGCACCATGGAAGACCGGGCGGCCATTTCCCTGTAGTCGAGACTCTGGCATTCCTCCAGGCTGATCGGACCTGAAACGGAAAAGGCGGCGTTCCGGGAACTTCTGGACAAGGCCCCGTCCCCCTCCGCGGGCGAAGCCGCCAGGGCCGGGGGCAATGCGGAAAAAACGGTGCGCGGCAGCAGCCAGTTCGCAGCCATGCCCGACGCCGCCAGGGCGGAAAGTTTCATGAAATCGCGTTTGCCCGTATCCATGAGTTCATTCTCCTTCTTGTGGCGAAAATCGTTCGTCCACCCGTCGATTCCGCTCCGGTAACGCCGTGGACTGGCCAAAACCGGATTCTTTCGATCAACCAGTCCCGTTAGCCAAACGGCATGTCGTTCCTCCTTCAAAAAGAGAAGCGAATGGCCTGCCGCACGTTTTCCGGATTTTCAAAAACGTTCGGCAACGCCGGAGAAATATAGCCATCCATATTTGAGGGTTGTGAAAAACGCGTTGGAAATCCGTTAAAATCAGCCGCGCCGCCGTCGCGGCCACAAGGTTTTCCCGCTTGCGCAATCGTTTGAACCGGAATATACTCGCGCGGCCTGAAATTGCGAAAACGCCCTTTTCCGGTCATTTCGCGATATGTCGTTGCGGCATCGCAGCAAAAGGGATTCATCCCCGAAACGGCAACAGCGCAGTTCCAGGCCGCATTCAACGGAAAATGGCGCGCTCCGCTTCAAGAGCGAACCCGACAGTCCGGAAGCCGTTGCCAGGATGGGATGGGGATTCGGATCAATCACGGCGAATGGAGGCCTTGATGACCGGGCGGCTCTCGGGAAAGTTCGAATTCAGGAGATTATGCGGATTCGTCTGTCCCTCCGTCTTCATGTTTGTATTCATGTCCATGTATACCATGGTGGACGGGGTTTTTGTGTCGCGCCTGATAGGAACGGACGCTTTGTCGGCGGTGAATATCTGCTCGCCGTTCATCTTGGGGTATTGGGCCGTCGGCATCATGCTGGCGTCGGGGTCCGTCGCGATCATCGCGAAGCGGCTGGGGGAAGGTCGCATCGAAACGGCGAGGAAAACTTTCACTTTTATGCTCCTCGCGGCAACGTTCGCGGGAGCCGCCATCGGCCTTGCCGGGCATTTCGCCCTCGATCCGCTCCTGCGCCTTTTGGGGGCGACTCCGGAATTGTTCGGTCTTTGCCGCGATTATGCCTCTTTCCTCATGCCGTTTGTCCCCGCCGCGATACTGCAGGCGATGTTTCACTCGTACTTCGTCGCCGCCGGCCGGCCGGGCTTCGGGTTCGCCGCGGTATCCCTGGGCGGCGCCGCCAACATCGTTCTGGATTACGCGTTCATGGCGATTATGGATTACGGCGTTGCCGGGGCCGCCCTGGCTACCGGGATCAGTTGCTGCGTTCCGGCAATATCGGGGCTTTTGTACTTTTCGTTCAACCGTACGGGGAGCTTGCGGCTCGCGACGCCGAAACCTGACTGGGAAACGCTCTTTTCCAGTCTCGTCAACGGTTCGTCCGAAATGGTGACGAACATTTCGGCCGCGATAGTCGTCTACCTTTACAACATCGCCATGCTCAGGCATGCGGGCGTGGACGGCGTGGCGGCCATCACCATCGTCCTCTACGCCGAATTTTTGCTGAACTCGGCGTATTTCGGATTCGCCGGCGGCGTGTCGCCGCTATTCAGCTACGCATACGGGAAGAACAACATGCCGCGTCTCAGGCAGCTTTTCAGAAACAGCCTGCTTTTTATCGGCGCGAGCGCCGCCATGTCGATACCCGCAGCCTGGCTTCTGGCGGGCACTATCGTCGCCCTGTTCGCTCCAGACGGGAGCGAAGTGTTCGCGCAGGCGATTCAGGGCATGAAACTGTTTGCCATCGGCTTCGCCTTTCTGGGGTTCAACGTATTTTTCTTCGCCTTGTTCACCGCCCTGTCCAACGGGAAAATTTCCGCCATGTTGGCGCTCTCCCGTTTTCTCTTTATCGTCGCCTGCATTTTCATGCTTCCGCGCATAATGGGGAATGCCGGCATATGGCTTGCGGGACCGGCCGCGGAATTCGCCGCCCTGGCGTTGGGAGCTTTTTGCGCAAACCGGTTCAAGTCGACCTATCGGTATGCATAACTCCCCGAAGCCGTTTTTCAACCCTTGCGCCTTTCCCGCTTTGCCCTACAATAATCTTTCCCGGTCGCCGGCTGTCGGCGATCGGGATTTTCGCCGCCCTGGGGACGCCGGATGCCGCGCCGCCTTTTTTCGTTCGCGCTCTTCGCCCTGCCGCTTCTTGCGCTGCCGTTTCTGGTTGGCGGTTGTTCGCCAAGCGTCGTCTGCGTGGTGGAAACGGAGGTTTTTCCCGACTACGCCTGCCGGCGGGCCGTTCGCATGGACATCTCGCCCAATCCCGGGACTCCCCAGGATCGGCCGCGCCTCGGAGACTATTTCCAATTGCCGCCGGCCGAGTACTACGAGTCCTATGCCGCCCGCCAGGACGGAATCGCCCTTACCGGAACCTTTCCCAGCTACGAGCAGATGCCGTCCGATCTGGTACGGCATGTCCCGGGCACTCGGGCCAAGGCGGAAAACGTTTTTTCCTTCAGGCTGATGGACACGGTCCTATTCGTCCTGGCCGACTTCGACGAAACCTTGACCGACATCGTGGCCGGCGAGGATGACGCCCGCGCCGCACTGACCGAGCTGGTGCGCCTGGCCGCTCCGGAGATCATGGCCGTATTGAACGCCAGATACGGCAGCCGCCGGGATCTTTCGCGTCTCGACGCCTGGCTCAACCAGGAACTCCCCCTCAAGCTTTCGCGCATTCTCGACGGCGCCTGGCGCATCCATGCGGCCAAGCGCAGCGGCGTCACCTCTCCGGGCGAGGAGTACGAATATTACCTTTTCCTCATGGCCGAGGCGAAACGCGAGGGATTGGAATTGGCCCAGCCCGGGACGCCCGATCTCTGGAACGAGAATCTGCGCCGGCTGAAAGAATACAGCCTTGCCCTGGCCGATCGGCTGTGCCCTCCCCGTTCAAACGCTCCTTCCGCCCCGGCCGGGGCGGGACTCGATGGCGCCTCCCCTTACGAGATCCTGGCCGCCCTGCAGGGCGTGATCACCGCCAGACACGGTTCGATAAACGCCTTTGCCGGCAAGCTGGCGGCGCTTGCGCCGCGCGCCTTCGGCGCATATATCCTGAGTTCCATCCTGCCGTTTCTCAAACTGCCGACGGTGCGGTACCATTACCGCCTTCGCCTGCCCGGGCAGGTAATCCAGACGAACGGGGTGCGGGAAATAAACGGCGACCTGGTCTGGAATTTCGGGGATCACGATCTCGCCTTTACCGGGCAGTCGATGTGGGCCAGGACCATCTTTATCCGGGAGCGTGCCGCCAGCGCCGTGGGCGCACCCGGTTTTCCCGCCTCCCTTGCCGATGTGGATCGCCTTTTCAGTTTGTGCGTGTCGCCGGCCGGCGCACCGCGGGAAAGCCTTCTGGATGCCCTGGCCAAATCCGCAGACGCCGGAAATCCCGCCCCTCTCAAGGCTCTTGCGGACAACCCCTCCGATCCGGATTCGGCCGCCGCCAGGGGAGCGCTGGAACTTTTCGAGCGCCACCGCCAGGCTCGGGATGCCGCTTCCCGGCCTCCTGCGGCGGGCGGAAACGCTCCCGCCGCCTCGATCCCGGCCGAAAGGCAATAAGGGGACGGGACTTCCCGGAAACATCCGCGCTTGACAACGGCCGCGCCGCCCTGTATACTGTCCTTCGCGTCGTAACGCGACATATGCCGATTGCGTCGAATTTCTTCGCGTTTTTCACCCCGGTTGTTCCGGTGTGCCCCTTGTGGTCCGACGGCGCTTGACCAGGAGTATCCGTTTCCGGCTTGAGGCGCGAAACATGGAGTTTCGCCGCCCTGGCCGGATCGAAACGGCCGTCCCGGCCGTCGTCGGGACGGCATGCTTGTGTGCCGGTGCGCCGGCCAATGGAGGAGAATGTCCATGAATTTGCGTAGCCCGAACGGAAACGACGCCACCAGAACCGGCAACCGCTCCCGCAGCGTCGTCCCCTCGAGCGGCCTGTGCTCCCGCTGCCTGGACGGCTGCCGGGGCAATTGCGAAGCCTTCAAGGCCGCCTTCCGTGGCCGCGAACTCATCTATCCCGGTCCCTTCGGGGATGTCACCGCCGGCGGCGACAAGGACTACCCGGTCGATTACTCGCACCTGAACATCCAGGGCTATGCCGTCGGGGCGGAAGGCCTTCCGGACGGCCTCGCCCCGGATCCCGACGGCGCCCGTTTCCCCCTGGTCGACACGACGACCGAATACGGCTGGGATTCCGCAATCACAATGAGCCTCCCCGTCTTCACCGGCGCCCTCGGCTCGACCGAAATCGCCCGGAAAAACTGGGAGCATTTCGCCGTCGGCGCCGCCCTCTCCGGCATCACCATAGTCTGCGGCGAGAATGTCTGCGGAATCGATCCGCAGTTGGAACTGACCCGAGAAGGTAAGGTGGCGAAGGCACCGGACATGGATCGCCGGATAGCGGCCTATCGCCGATACCACCGCGGCCTGGGCGAAATCCTCATCCAGATGAACGTGGAGGACACCCGCCTCGGCGTCGCCGAATACATACTCGGCAAGCATGGGATCGACACCATCGAGCTCAAATGGGGACAGGGCGCCAAATGCATCGGCGGGGAGATCAAGGTGGGCCAGCTGGAACGGGCCCTGGAACTCCAGAGGCGCGGCTACATCGTCACGCCCGACCCTTCCGATCCGGTGAACCAGGCCGCTTTCCGGCACGGCGCCATAAAGGAGTTTGAGCGGCATTCGCGTCTCGGCTTCGTCACGGAGGAGAGTTTCATGATCGAGGTGGAGCGCCTCCGAAAACTCGGCTTCAAGCGCATCACCCTGAAGACCGGCGCCTACGGCCTGCGCGAACTGGCCATGGCGATAAAATATTCCTCCCGCGCCAGGATCGACCTCCTGACCATCGACGGGGCTTCGGGCGGTACCGGCATGAGTCCCTGGCGCATGATGGAGGAATGGGGCGTGCCTTCGCTCCATCTCCACAGCGCCGCGTACGCGTTCGCCCGCGAACTTGCCACGCAAAACGAGAGGGTTCCCCACCTCGCCTTCGCCGGCGGCTTCTCTTCCGAGGACGGCGTCTTCAAGGGGTTGGCCCTGGGCGCCCCCTTTGTCAAGGCGATCTGCATGGGCCGGGCCCTGATGATTCCCGGCATGGTGGGGAAGAACATCGAACAGTGGATCAGGAACAAGGACCTGCCGAAGAGTGTTTCCGAATACGGCCAGACGCCGGAGGAAATCTTCGCCAACTACGAGGCGGTGAAATCCCTCGTCGGTTCGGAGGAAATCGGCAAGGTGCCGCTGGGCGCCGTCGGCATCTACAGCTACGCGGACAAGACGAAGGTGGGACTCCAGCAGCTCATGGCCGGCGCCCGCCGCTTCCGGGTCCCGCTCATCAAGCGCCGCGACCTGATGAGCCTGACGCGGGAATGCGCCGAAATCACCGGCATCCCCTTCGTGATGGACGCATACCGCGAAGAGGCGTACGCCATCCTCCGCTCCTGATCGGCCGGGATTCGGCCGGTGGCCTCAAAAATTCGGGCCGGCTCCCCGCCGCCGGGAAAACGGAGCGGGGAGCGCCCCGATTCGCCCGGTTTCCGCCTCCGGGGAAAAGGGGGTGTCATGGAAGTTGTCGGCGAGCGCCAAACCGGATTTTCGTACAGCCAAAGAATTGGGAACTTTCCGGGCGGGTGCTGAAGCGGCGAACGGGAGGGTCGTATGATTTGGCCAACCAAGATGCCGACGGCGACGTTCCGCCGATTATATGGGCGCTGGCGGCAAGCCGCCTGGCGCGAGCGGACGGTTAAACAGAAGGGGCTTGTCCGGTCGCCCTCGGCAGCCCGCTAGTGCTTTGAAAAGACTAAATTTATGGATGTGAATGTTTTTTGTTTTGGAACCGCCCTCTGATACGAA
>JAITKH010000221.1 GCA_031278535.1 Planctomycetota bacterium
CCTGCCCGGGCCGGGAGAGGTACGGGAGGCGGATGTCTTTATTCAGGCGCTGGCTTCGGGCGAAACGGAAGCGATGGCCGCCGCCTTTAATCGATTCGATGCAAGCATCTTCCCCGCCATTCCCGCCCTCGCCGCCATCCGGGATAGGCTGGCGCGGGAACTTTCCCGCGGTCCCTGGCTTAGCGGCAGCGGCTCCACGCTCTGGTTTTTCGGGACGGCGGCGGAAATGGCCGGGATGCTTGCGGACGATCCGGAATGGACGTCCCTGTCGCGCCGATACGGAATCCGGCTGCTGGACGTCAACATGAAGGCACCCGACAGATCGAACCATGCTGCAAGCCCGGATCATATGTAGTCGTCCCTGAAAAAGGGGGAGCGAGGCAACTGTCCTGGTCCGATGGAGGCCGCGTCAAGCCATCCGGACTGAAGAAAAACGGAAAAATGCGGTGACAATAACGGATGTCCAGTAGAAGCCTTTAAAATACGTGCAATAACATCTGTTATATTAAGATGCTATATGAAAATGGCAATTGTCTGTGCTTATCTGCATTTTTACCCTTATGAAGGTAAAAATTCCAGTATTCATATGATCGCCCCTGTTCTCAGGTACGCCCCAGGCGACATGGTATTCCTCGAAGCCGCCGTCAGACGGTACCGCGGACAAAATGCGCAAGTTCCTCGGTAACGGGACTGGAAAAGAGCTTGTCCGGTTCCCCCTCCTCGTGAATCCGCCCGCCGTGCATGAAAACGAGTTTGTCGCACACTTCCCGCGCGAAGCGCATTTCGTGCGTCACCATGATCAGGGTCATCCCCTCCGAAGCGAGAGTACGCACGACGTCCAGCACCTCGCCGACAAGCTCCGGATCCAGGGCCGAGGTTATTTCATCACACAGCAGCACCCGCGGCCGCATGGCGAGGGCGCGGGCGATGGCGACGCGCTGCTGCTGGCCGCCGGAAAGCTGGTCGGGAAAGGCGTCGAACTTGTCGGACAACCCGACTTTCGCCAGCATTTCCCGCGCCCGATCTCCGACCTCCCCGGGCGGTTCCTTTTTCACCACCCGCAGCGCCAGCATGACGTTCTCCCCCGCCGTCAGGTGCGGGAAAAGGTTGAAATCCTGGAAAACCATCCCCACTTTCATCCGCAGCGCCCGGAGATCGTCCTGCCGCTGGCTCACTTCGGCGTCCTCGAAATAGATGAACCCCGCGTCATAGCGCTCAAGCCCGTTGAGAATGCGCAGGAACGTGCTTTTCCCGGATCCGCTGCGGCCGATTATGGCGATGACGCTTCCGGCGTCGACAGTCAGGGACACTCCCCGGAGAACATGGAGATTTCCGAAACTTTTATGTACGCCGTCAGCTCTTATAAGCACGGGGTCTTCTTTCCAGCCTTCTGGCCGCCACGGACAGGGGGAGGCACAAAAGGAAATAGAAAAGGCCAACCAGGCCATAGACAAACAAGGGCTTGAAAGTGGCGTTCGCAATCAGGTTGCCCGCCTTGGTGATTTCGAGAAATCCGATGATGGAGGTGACCGAAGTGTTCTTGACCAATTGTACGGAAAACCCGACCGTCGGCGCCACCGCTATTCGCAACGCCTGCGGCAGGATGATGTGCCGGAGTTGCTGACGCCTGGTCATGGCAAGGCTGAGCCCCGCTTCCCACTGCCCCCGGGGGATCGCTTCGATGCATCCCCGCCATATTTCCGCGAGGTGGCCGCTTGCGTACAGCGTCAACACCGCCGCCGCCGTCGTCAACGCCGATATGTCGTAGCCAAGAAAGGCGAGCCCGAAGAAAAACAGCTGCAACTGCATGAGGAGCGGCGTTCCCTGGAAGAATTCTATGTAGCCTCTGGCAAGCCGTGCCGGGAACGCCCGCGGAGACACCCTGGCGAGCGCCATGGCCAAGCCGCCGGCGCCGCCGCCGGCAAAGGCGATGAGGGAAAGACAAACGGTCCAGAATCCACCCTTGAGTATGCCGCGCACAATGTCCGCAAAGGAGAAGTCGATCATCCGCGTCCCCTGGCGATGACTCCGTTTCCGAACGCGAGCAGCGAGCGTCGCGTCAAAATGGCGAGAACGAGGTACACCGCGGTTGTGAACAGATAGATTTCAAAGGCCCTGAAGGTGCTTGACTGGAGCAGGTTCGCCATGTACGACAGTTCCTTGACCGCGATTTCCGAGCATACGGACGTACCCAGCATAACGATGACAATTTGGCTGCAGAGGGCCGGCCACACCGTTTTGAGCGCCGGGCGAAGGAGGACATGGCGAAACACCTGCCTCCTCGTCATGCCAAGGGAGAAGCCCGCCTCTGACAGGCCTCCCGGCAGAGATTCCAATCCGGCCCTGATTATTTCCGTCGCGTACGCTCCGAGATTCAGGGTCATCGCCAGAATGGACGCCAGCCAGGCCGGCAGGAGAATCCCCGCAGACGGAAGTCCGAAAAACACAAAATACAATTGCAGCAAAAAAGGGGTATTGCGAACGCTTTCGACATAGACCGCTGCCGCGCCGCGCCAAATCCTCACCCGCCAGAAGCGGACGACGGCGCCCAATACGCCGACGCACATTCCCAAAAAAACGCCCGTGGCCGTAAGAAACAAGGTAACAGCGATTCCGAAGGCAAACATCGCCATATTGTGTATTATGGGGTCCCATGACATCTGATATCCCAATTGCTCCCCTCCGGCGCGGCGAAGCGCACAGCACTTTCGCCGGACGGCGTCG
>JAITKH010000292.1 GCA_031278535.1 Planctomycetota bacterium
GGTGCGGATACACGACGCCCAACTCCAGGAGAAGGTGTTCCAGGTCCTGCGGCTTTCCGGGGAGCAAATACGGGAGCGGTTCGGGTTCTTCACCGAGGCCCTCCGCTACGGCACCCCGCCCCATGCAGGCATCGCTCCCGGCATTGATCGGCTGGTGGCCATGATGCTGGGCAGCGACAGCATCCGCGAGGTCATCGCCTTCCCCAAGAACGCCCGGGCGGTCGATCTCATGTCCGGGGCTCCAGGCGGGGTGGACGCCAGGCAGTTGCGGGAACTTGGCATAACTAACGTCGAGAAAAAGTGAGGTGTCCAATGAGTTCCATATTCCCCTTTTCCGGCTGGCGTTATGACCCCGGCAAGGTCGATCCGGCCAGGGTCGCCGCCCCGCCCTACGATGTAATCGACCCCGAAACCCAGGCCCGGCTCTACGCCCGCGACGACCGGAACGTCATCCGCCTCATTCTTGGCCGCGAATTCGAGGACGATTCCCCGCGGAACAACCGGTATGTTCGCGCCGCCGCCCATCTTGACGCCTGGCGCGGCGACGGCCTGTTCATCCAAGACCGCCAGGCAATCTATCTTTACGAGCAGCGGTTCGCCTGCGACGGAACGGAACGGATCAGGAGGGGTTTTTTCGCCAGGGTCAGGCTGTCCGAATGGGGGAAGGAAGGCATCTATCCCCATGAGCGGACCCTGTCCGGACCCAAACGCGATCGCCTCGATCTGATGCGGGCCACCCGGGGCAACCTCGAACCGATTTTCGGCCTTCTGGCCGATCCGGACGGCGCCGTCGCCGCCGCCCTCGCCTCCCTGGTCGACTATGAACCCTGCCTCGAAATATGGGACGACGACGGCGTGGAGAACCGCATGTGGGTGGTGGACGATCAGGAGCACCTGCACCGCCTGCTTTCGCTTACCCCGGCGCCCCGGATTTTCATAGCCGACGGCCATCACCGTTACGAGACCGCCCTGGTCTACCAGGCTGAAATCCGCGACGCCATGCGGGCCGCCGGGCAGATTCCCCCGATCCGGGGCGATCTGGACTGCGATCACATCATGATGCTCCTCGTGCCGGATTCCGATCCCGGCCTGGTTGTCCGACCCACCCACCGCATCGTCCACAGCCTGGCCGGTTTCGATGCATCCGCCTTTCTTTCCGCCTGCGAGCGGAATTTCCTGGTCGCTCCGATAACCCGGGAGGCGCTTGCAGCCGAATTGGCGGCCGATGGCCTTCCCGCCTTCGGTTTTGCCGACGGAAAGCGCCTTTTCCTTCTTCGCCTGTTGTCGCGCGATCCGATGGACGCACTCTTTCCCGAAGAGCCGGAGACGTGGCGGACGCTGGACGTATCGGTCCTCCACGCCCTGCTGCTGGACGAACTCATGGGAATCGGCGAGGATAGGCTTGCCCGCAAGGAAAATATCCAGTATACAAAGAGCGCGGAGGATGCGATCCGGATGGTACGCGACAGCCGCGACGGAGCGCAATGCGCCTTCATCCTCAGGCCCACCTCCATGAGCCAGGTTCGCGATATCGCCGAAGCGGGAGCGGTCATGCCGCAGAAGTCGACCTATTTCCACCCGAAACCCCTTTCGGGCGCCGTGTTTCACTTGTTCTGGTAAAGAAGGGGGAGGGGGAGGAAGAATGCCTTTTTCCGGTTGCCGGCGCGGCGCGGCCGTCATGCTCCTTTTCGCCGTCCTGTACTGTCCGACCGCCGGCGGGGCCGGCGCGATCGATGACGAGGCGAAATACCGTTCCGATCTCGAGGAAGGCGTGTCGCTCCTCAGAAACGGTTCCCGGGACGACATCAGCAGGGCTATAGCCAGGTTCAAGTCGGCATTGAAAATCAGGCCCGACAGCGCCGAGGCGTATTACTGGATCGCCCTCGCCTATTCCGATCAGAACAACTATCCCCGCGCCGCCGAAAATAGCAAAGACGCCACTATCTATGACGAGCGCCTGGCCGAAGCCTGGCTGCTGTGGGGCCAGACGCTCCTATACCAGAAGGATTGGCCCGGAGCCCTGGAAAAACTGGAAACCGCCGAGCGCCTGGCCCCGAACGATCCCCTTGTACTCTTCAATCTCGGGCGCGTGTATTATCACGGCTTGGCCAACCCCGGCGCCGCCTACGCCAAGTTCAATCGCGTTTGGCAGAACGGGCAGGATCTGCGGAGGGAAAATCCGGAGAACGCCGTCCTGGTTCTCCATGCCCGCCTCTACATGGGGTACTGTGAGTTCGATCGCGGCCAGTGGACCAACGCCATCAACGCTTTCCAGGATGTCCTGCGCGAAGAGCCCGGCAACAAGACCGCCGCCCTGCGGCTCGCCCTCGCCTGTCGCAAGGCGGACAGGACAGGCGATTGCGAGCGCATCCTCCACAACCTGCTCCGCGCCGCCCAAGAGGAAATCCCGCCCAATCGCCACCTGTTGGCGGAAATAAACTTGCAGCTCGCCGATCTCTACATGAAGGATCCGGCCATGCGCAACCGCATGTTCGTCCTCAACCATCTTCGCGAGTTCATCAATTACACGGACAACCTGAATCATCCGGCCATGGACGCGGCCAGGGAATACCTGATGAAAAACGAATCGGTGGAAGAGTGAGGGGCGCCGGACGCAGCCTGGCCGGAAACGTCATCGTGTACGACGTTACCCTCCGCGACGGTCCGCAGGGCGAAGGCGTCAATTTCGCCCTGGACGACAAGTTGCGCCTGTTCCGGGTCCTCGAAAGCCTGGGCGTCGCCTACGTCGAAGGGGGATGGCCCGGCTCCAACCCCAAGGATCGCGATGTATTCCTCGCCATGCGCGGTACCGGACGGCGCCGGGCGAAACTGGTCGCCTTCGGTTCGACCCGCCGTGCCGGCATCCGGGCCGGGGCCGACGCCAACCTGCGATTGATCGCCGAATCGGGGGCCGACGCCGCCTGCATCGTCGGCAAGACCTGGGACCTCCACGTGGCCGATGTCCTCCGGGTCGCGCCCGGCGAAAACCTTGACATGATCGCCTCGTCCGTCGCCTTTCTCCGTCGGCGGATGCCGGAGGTGTTTTTCGACGCCGAGCATTTTTTCGATGGCATCCGGAACGATCCCGAATATGCCCTGGCCGCCCTGGGCGCGGCTGTCCGGGCCGGAGCCGCAGCCGTGATCCTTTGCGACACCAACGGCGGCGCCCTGACGCGGGAGACGGGCGAAGCGGTGGAACTGGTCCGGAGCCGCCTCCCGGACGTCCTGGTGGGCATCCATTGCCATAACGACGCCGGAATGGCCGAGGCAAACACGGTGGAGGCGATCCGCCGCGGAGCCGGCCTGGTACAGGGATCCCTGAACGGGTTCGGCGAGCGGACCGGCAACGCCGATCTTTGTACCGTGATTCCGGTCCTGGAACTGGGGCTTGGCATCCGCTGCCTCGGCAGGCGGAACCTTCTGAAACTCACCAACGCCAGCCGTTTCGCCTACGAGTTGGCGAGCCTGCCCCGGCGCGATTTCCAGCCCTTCGTCGGCGCCAGCGCCTTCGCCCACAAGGGCGGGCTTCATATGGCCGGCATCTCCAGGAACACCGCCACGTACGAAGCGTTTCGTCCCGAATTGGTCGGCAACCGCCGCCGCATCCTCATTTCCGAATTGTCGGGGCGGGCGAGCATAATCGCCCGCTTTCCCATTCTTGCCCGCAACCCGGCCCGACAGCGGGAGGCACTAAGCGAGATCAGGCGCCTGGAAAGCGCCGGCTACGCCTTTGAAAACGCCGACGCCTCCCTGGAAATCCTGATCCTCCGCCTGCTTGGCCGGTACCGTCCGGCTTTCGAGGTGCAGTCCTTCCGATCCTTGTCGGAGGAAAAGCGGGACGGCTTCTGCCTTTCCGAGGCGTCGGTCAAACTTCAGGTCGGCCGCGAGGAATTCCACACCGTCTCGGAGGGGCCGCACGGGCCGGTATCGGCCCTGGACCTGGCCCTGCGCAAGGCGCTTGTCCAAGCGTATCCGTTTGTCGAGGAACTGCGCCTGACCGACTATCGCGTCCATATCGTCAACGCCCAGGCCGCCTCGGCCGCCAGCGTCCGGGTGGTCGTCCAGTCGCGGGACGGACGGGACGGCTGGGGCACGGTCGGCGTATCCGAAAACATCCTGGGCGCCTCCTTCCAGGCGCTGGTGGACAGCTATCAGTATCAGGTCATGCGGCGCGGCGGGCCGATCCTTTCCCGGAGCCGGAAACGGCGACAGGCGGACGCCGGAAAAAGATGAGGACACCGGCAGCGCCGGCAGCGACCGTGTTTTAGAGAGCGGACGGCACATGTTTATTGTTCATTTTCTAAAACAATCTATTTGACATGCGGCGAATGTTCCGGTACAATATCGCCATGATTGGTCATCCGCCATTCACGCGCGAAGTTTCGGAGCCTTGTTCGAAACGGAAGTCAATATACCTCGCGTCGCGGGCGATCGCGGAAATTTCCTAAAAGGAACTCGCGATTTAAGCGGCGTACAATGAACTTGGAAAAAAAAGCAAACAAACCATCGCTTGCTTTCCTTTCCAGTTTTCAGGCTTCGCATTGTAATCATGAATTATAGTCAAGCCAGGCTCCAGGCCTGACTTGGTGAAAATAATGCACTGAAATGCAAGCTGTTACAACTTTCACGAAAATCGAACGGCAGTTGGCTCGATTTTCGTGAAAAGTCCCCGTATTGCCTAGACATCTATATTTGTCGCAAGAGAAATGCATAGGGTCATTATAGCGATATTTAAGGATGAATTCGCGGAATTCGTCCAAGTTTTTCGTCGTCGGACGGTATCGCAGTTCCTCCGGCCAACCCGGAGGCAGGGACGAAGAGGAAGCGGGTCGGCAGGCATCAGGGCACACGAGGAATATATTCGGTTGTTCCTGCCGAAAGACAAGGTCCTGTCAAAAAATGGAGGACGCATTTACCCTATGGAAAGAGAAAAAACGATAAATGTCGGCATCGGATTTGTAACTGGAAGAAAAAATTTCCGCAAGGTTTTGCGTACGTACGTCTATCGTTGGAAGCAAACGGGCGCCGCAATTCGCAAGCGCGCCAGGCTCCACCTGTTCGTCGCATATGACCTTGAATACAGCAACACACAGGTGGACGACTACGTAAACATACGGCAAGACATTCTCGATGTGCTTGACAGCGCTCTTTTCATCGGTAAATCCAAAATTCATAATGAAACCATATCGCTTGCGCAACAAAGGGTCGTCAGCTTGCCGGAAGCTGAACTGCTCTTTGAAAAGGGATATGCCGGGAAACGGAATGCCGTTCTCTACCATGCCATCAGGCAAAAAATGGATTGCCTGATATTTATGGATGACGACGAATATCCGTTGGCGGTAATCAAAACGGGCGGTGCGCCTTGGTGGTGCGGACAGGATGTATTTGCAAGCCATTTGAAATATCTTGCGGAGGCGGATATCACCAACGGATATCATTGCGGATACATTTCCCCTGTCCCTTACATTGATTTTTTGGAGACTTTTTCCGAAGACGACTTCAGACTTTTTATCAAAGCAATCAGCAACGACATTCTGGAATGGGATACCATCAGGCGCGTTATGGAGAAAGGTGGCGTGACCTATGCCGACCCGCAGGTGTTCGCGGACAACGCTGCCCGCGAGGTTCCAGAGGTAAATCGCACCAAGTTCATATCCGGCTCCAACCTGGGCATCAATTTGAAAGAACCGGAACGTGTTCTGCCGTTTTTTAATCCGCCCAGGGCGCGAGGCGAGGACACGTTTTTAAGTACCTGCCTGAGTGATCGAAAGGTTCTACGCATTCCTTGTTACACATTTCATGACGGATTTTCTGTTTATAGCGACCTTTTGGAGGGTGTTCTGCCTCTCGAGCTGAAGCGCATTCATGCAAAGAACGAAAGTACCGTAAATCGGTTTTACCGAGCCTGCCTGGGATGGGTGCGCTACAAGCCGCTGTATTCCTTTATCACTAATCCCGACGGATATGAGGTACAGGCCGCCAAAAATCGGGAAAGGCTTAAAACCATTCTGCCGAAGTTTTGTACATATTTCCAAAATGACTCTTTTATGAAAATCCTGGCGGAATACAATCACTATCACAACAATGTGAAAGTGCACCGCCGGCTCTTCCAGGAAAATCTGCGGATATGGGAAAATGTCCGCGAATACGCTGTCGGCCAATCATTCTGACATCGTTCTCGCGAACGGTTCTCGTGTTTCTTCTTCGGCGGCATTGCATACAACTCGATTTTCACCAAATATTTTTGCGCCATGCTCTCAGCGCGTCACTGCGGCGCCGGCCGCCGGCGGGGAAACCGATTCTTTTGTTATGGTAGTCGTCCCTGAAAAAATGAAAAATGCGTCAACCGGCCAACCCGGCGGGCGACTGGTCAAGCCGTCAGGGCTGGTGAAGAGCGAGAAAATGGGAAAAAATGGGAAAAAATGGTGATTTTCCCTGAAGCGACAAAAAAAGCCGACAATGAACCTGAGGAGCAACCTCAGGTTTTGCCCAACC
>JAITKH010000376.1 GCA_031278535.1 Planctomycetota bacterium
ATCACCTTTATCCCGCTTGCCTGGAGCAATTTTTCACTGCAGCGAACGGTTTGGAACGCGGCCGGGCGAACGCCCAGCAGCCCGATTTTCGCCGAGCGGAGTCCGCGGACGACGCGGCAGAGGGCAGCAAAATCCTCGACATCCCGCCTGAACCCGGGACCGCCAACGTCGCAGGTGTGACTCGAGGTGTCGGTGAAGGGAATGCCGTATTGCCTCAGGTTGTTACACACGGAAAGCTTGCCGCAGAAGGCGTCGCGGCGGCTGGCCAGATCGACCTTGCCGATTTCGTCGCCGGAGGCCTGGACAAGAACGGGAACTTTGAGATTCGCCATCTTCAGGGTCTCGGCCACCGCCTGTTCGTCGCCGAAGTTGGGCAGGATGACGACGACGCCGTCGAGGTCGTCTTGCCGCGACTTGAACAGCGCGGCCAATTTTCCGGCATCGGTCATGGTCTCGATGGCGCCGCTGGGGGTGGCTTCGGATTCCAGCGTCACCTGGTCGATGCCGAGTTCGCCAAGCAGTTTCGACAAATCCGCCCTGTCGCCCACGGCCAGCTTGGGATTGAAAAATCCTCTCACGCCGATTATGATCCCCAACGCCGTCTTCTTCCGCGGCATGTTCACCGTCGCTCTCCTTTCCCCGGGCCGCGTACGCCGCAACCGCGCCGCCGCCCGATTTTTTTCCTTGCCGGCCCGATGGCGATCATCCGGCCGGCGCTCCGGCAAGTTGTCCGCCCGCTCCCGGACCCGGGCGGAGAACTCTATATTTTCGCCATGGCCGATCGGCGCTGAATCTCCGCCTGCACCTGGTCGAGGATGACGGCCGCGATGATGACGATCCCCTTGATCACCGTCTGCCAGAATTCCGACACGCCCATCATCACCATGCCATCGTTGAGTACGCCGATGATGCAGGCGCCGACCAGGGTGCCCCCGATGGTGCCGCGACCTCCGGCCAGCGATGTCCCCCCCAAAACCGCGGCGGCTATGGCGTTCATTTCGTAGGAGGTGCCGGTGGCGGGATGGGCCGCCACGAGTTCGGAGGTGACGATCAGGCCCACCAGGGCGGCGGTCAGGCCGGAAATCATGTAGACCCGGATTTTGATCCTGTCGACGTTGACGCCGGAAAGCTTGGCCGCGATTTCATTCCCGCCCACCGCATAGACATGGCGGCCGAACGGCGTCTTTCGGGCAAGATAGATGAAAAAAAAGGCCAGCGCCGCCGTTATCCAGACGCTCAGGGGAATGTCCAGCAGCCGGGCGGCGCCAAGGACGGGGAAGCCGGTGGTGTTGTGTTCGGACGCACCCTGCAGATTGGGGAAGGTGGCGCCGTTGGAGCGGAGGAGGGCCAACCCCCGGGCGATGTACATCATGCCTAGGGTGACGATGAAAGGGGCCACATTGAATTTGGTGATGAGCCAGCCGTTGGCGAAGCCTATGGCCATGCCGATCAGGAGAGCGAGAACCATTATGGCCGGCGCGTTGAAATAGACGGCGACGCCGAGAAAATTCAGCGGTATCCCCTCGTATATCAGGCCGCCCGCAACCATCCCCGCCAGGCCCACGATCGAGCCGATGGACAGGTCGATTCCTCCGGTCAGCAATACGAATACCAGGCCCATGGCCAAAATGGCGTTTACGGCTATATGCTTGGCCAGGATCGGAATGTTGCCGTAGGTGAGAAAATTGGGCGCCATGAGGCCGAAGAAGGCGCAGATAAGAATCAGTACCCCGAAGGTCCGGAGCTGGATCAGGAGGCTGGTGAAGGAATTGCCGCCTTTTCCGGAGTTGCGTACGCTCGTGGTCATGGTTTCGGTTGCCTTTCGCTATGCGGCTCTCGACCGAGGTCGGGATTTGCCGGGGCGGATCTATTTCGAGCCGGAAGCCAGGAGCAATGTGGCTTGGCTCAACTCGCTCCGATCGAATTCCCCTGTCAGGCGCCCCTTGTTCAGGACCAGGACGCGATCCGGTATGGTAAGCATTTCCTTGAGTTCCGAAGAAACCATGATAATGCCCAACCCTTCGTCGGTCAGTTTGCGGACGATGTCGAACATGTCCTTCTTGGCTCCCACGTCGATGCCGCGGGTAGGTTCGTCCATGAGCAAGACCCTGGGGTTGGTGAGGAGGTTTTTGCCGACAACGACTTTCTGCTGGTTCCCCCCGGAAAGGGAGAAAATCGAGTGGGTTTTCGAGCCAATCTTGATCGCCAGTTCCCTGATCATGTCGTCGACCGCCCTTCCTTCCCCGGCGCTGGAAATGGAAAAGCGGCCGGTATAGCGCGACAGGCTCGCCAGGGTCATGTTTTCGGCGATGGTGAACGTTTGGACGATGCCCTGCTGTTTCCTGTCTTCGGGGATGAGCGAGAAGCCGTCGATTATGCGCTGGTCGACGCGCGAGCTGGCGATCTCCCGGCCCTCCAGGACGATTTGTCCGGTCGCGTCGGGCTGCGCGCCGACAAGGCATTCCAGCAATTCCGTCCTTCCCGCTCCCATCAGTCCGTATATCCCCAGTATTTCCCCCTTGCGGAGCTTGAAGGAGACGTCGTTTACCTTGTATCCTCCGGAAAAATTGGGAAGGCGCAGATGGTTGACCTCAAGAAGGGCCCCGCCCAGGCTTTTCCTCCTCGGTACCGGGGGCTTTTCCTCCTCGCCGGTCATTTCCCTCACTATCCAGTGGATGTCGATGTCCCTGATCCTGGCCTTGGAAATTAGCCTGCCGTCGCGCAGAACGGTTATATAGTCGCCTATTTCCAGGATTTCCTCGAATCGGTGCGAAATGTAGACGATGGCGGTTCCCCGGGCCTTCAAATCCACGATTATCTCGAAAAGCACCTTGACTTCCTGCTCGCTCAGCGCCGAGGTGGGTTCGTCCATGATGAGGATGTCCACGTCGCCGTGGAGCGCTTTCGCCAGCTCGACGATTTGCTGCTGCCCGATGCCCAGGCTGGACACCAGGGTGGAGGGCGGAAGATCCAGTTGCAGCCGGCGGAGCGCCTCGGCGGCTTCGGATTCCTGCCTTTCGTGATCGATCATGAACCGGTTTCGCATGATTTCCCTGGCCATGAACATGTTTTCCGCTATGGACAGGTTGGGGACCAGATTCAATTCCTGGAAGACGATGCCGACTCCGTGGTTGCGCGCTTCGAAGGGCGAGGAGTAGCGTATGGGCTTCCCCTGGCGCAGGATACGCCCCGTAGTGGCCTCCTCCACCCCGGCGAGGATTTTCGTCAGGGTGGACTTGCCGGCGCCGTTTTCCCCCACCAGCACGTTGACCGCGCCCTTGAAGACGTCGAAATCGACATCGTCCAAGGCGGTTGTTCCGGGATACCTTTTGGTGATGCCCCTGGCTTCCAGGACCAATTCTTCCATTTTATCGCTCCGGGATCGGATCGAGGACGACCGGGACCACGGTGAAGCGGGTTTCCCCCGGCTCCTCGGTGACGGCGCCGGCAAGATGAAACTCGCGTCCCACCCCGCCGTCGCCCGCAAGGCCCAGGGGCGCGATGACGCTGTCGCGGACGCGGAGGTTGAGCTGATTCGCCAGTTTGGCGAATTCAACCTGGTTCTTGAAATCGTCGAAAGAAACAAAATCCAGCAAATCACGGAGGGAAGTGCCCTTGAAGATCGGGCCAATCTGGACGATGGCATCGGGCACGCCGTCATAGGGGTACGCGTCGGCCTCGATCCGGCCGTTCCTTGATTTCACGTTGGCGGCGACGACTTTTATCCTGCCCTTGACCGCAAAATTGTAGGGATTGTGCTCGGCGACGGCCCGATATCCGTATTTCTCCCCGGCCGCCCTGCCGTTCTTCCGCATCTCGTCGCGCAATTCAAGGATGCCGACGGCCCTGTCCTTGACGTAGGGAAGGACGCGGTTTTCCCAAATGCTCTCGACGTATCCCTCGGCGTCGAACGTGTCGGCGGAAAAGAAGACCTGTATTTCATGCGCTCCCGCCCGGGCGGCGGCGGGCTCGTTTTTGACGACGGTGGCGGAAAAGCCGAGAAACGTCAGCAGACCCGCCACGACGATGAACAGGCGCATATTCTGCCCTCCTCGCTGGGAACGGCGCCGGGAAAAAGGCCGGCGGCCGGAGGAAACCGGCCGCCGGAATGACTTCGCGTTCAGGGCTTCATGGCGAAATTGTCGAGTTTGCCGGCGTTGGACTTGTCGATGAGGATGCAGTCGACCAGTTGTTTTTCGGCCTGGCCGGTGGAGCCGGTTTTGATGAACCGATCCGCCTGTTCCACCGCCATGGCGGCTATGCGGGCCGCCGGCTGCAGGCCGGTGGCCTTAATGTCGCCGGCCAGGATGGAGTCGCGGACATCGTTGGAGCCGTCGAAGCCCACCACGATGACGCCGCCTTTTCCGGCGGCCTTGAGGGCGGCCATGGCGCCCATGGCCATGGTGTCGTTGCCGCATATGACGCCCTTGATGTCCGGATTGGCCTGGAGAATGGATTCCATCTTGCTGAACGCTTCGGGCTGGCTCCAGTTGGCGCTCTGGCGGGCGACCATCTTCAGGTCGGGATACTGGTCGATGACGTCGTGATAACTGCGGGAACGGACGCCGGCGTTGGTGTCGGATTCCCGGCCGGTGAATTCGACATATTCGCCCTCCTCTTCCATGAGTTCGACGAACAGTTCGGCCACCAACTGCACTCCCTGGTAATTGTTGGCGACGATTTGGGCGGCGGCGATGCCGGTGGCGTTGATCTCGCGATCGATCAGGAAGGTGGGGATCCCGGCGCCCTTGGCCTTTTGGACGGCGGCGATGGTGACGTCGGCCCCGGCGTTGTCAAGGATGATGGCGGACGCCTTGTTGGCGATGGCGGTGTCGACGTAGTTGGACTGGCGGCTGGCGTCGTCGTCGTGGGAGTAGGATTGCACGGCATAGCCAAGCTCAATCGCCTTGGCCGAGGCCACGTCCGCCTCGGTCTTGAAAAAGGGATTGGAATGGGAGGGGGTGATGACGACCACCAGCTTCTCTCCCGCCGGGGCCAGACCCGGCAGTACGGCGATGACGGCCAACAATGCCAGCGACAATGCTTTTCTCATTTGCGGCTCCTTTCGAAAAAAAACGGCTCGCGCACTCAACTCTATGACTCCCAATGATAAACGCAAATGCATTCCGTCAGGATCGGGAACGTTTCCGGGAGCGCAGCACGTCGATGACCACCGCCAGCACCACCACCAGGCCGATGATAATCCTCTCCCAATAGGGGGAGATGTCCATGTGGACGATGCCGTTGGCAAGAACGCCCATGAACAGCGCCCCGAGGACGGTGCCCAGTACGCTGCCCTCGCCGCCGCTCAGGGACGTCCCGCCGATGATGGCCGCGGTGATGCAGGGCATGACCCAGTTCGCCCCGGTGGTGGGCTGGCCGCTGCTCATGCGGCTGGTGAACAGGATGCCGCCGAAGGCGGCCAGGAAGCCGGACAGCAGGTAGACGACGGTGGTCGCCCGCTCCACCCTGATTCCCGCCAGCCTGGCGGCGGCGCGGTTGCCGCCGATGGCGTAAATGTTGCGGCCGAAGGCGGTGTTGCCGAGCGCATAGGCCAGCAGCAGGCCGCAAACGGCGAAAAAAACGGCCGGCATGGGAACGCCGGCCAAGGTCCCCTGGCCGAGGAACTGAAAGGAGGCGGGCAGGTTCAATACCGGGTAGCCGCCGGTTATCACCAGGATCGAACCGGCAAAGATTTCGCCGCTGGCAAGGGTGGTTATGAAAGGGTTGACCTTGACCCGGGAAATCATCAGGCCGTTCAGGACGCCGAAAAACGCGCCGGCGCCCAATCCCGCGGCCACCGCCGCCGCCGGAGGCATGGACAGGCCGGTCATCGCCAGGGAGGTGAGAATGCCGGCCAGGCCGCCGATGAAACCGACGGACAGATCGATTCCCCCGGTGAGCAGGACCAGGGTCTGCCCCAGGGCGACCATCCCCACGAAAGAGGTTTGCCTGACGACGATGGATATGTTGTAGCTGTTGGCGAAGGCGGGTCTGGCAAGGGCGAGAATCAGGCACAGCCCGATCAGGCCCAGCAGAATCCCGCTCTCCCGCAGGGCGAAAAACCTCGCCATGATGGATTTCCCTCTCACCGTTCACCCTTTCCCGCCATTGCGGCGCTTTCGCAAACGTCCGCCCCTTCTCAGGCCAACGCAATTTTCATGATGTCGGACTGGCTCACCTCCGGGCCTGGGCGGATTTCGCCCTTGATCCGGCCTTCGTGCATGACGACGATGCGGTCGCAGGCATCCAGAAGCTCCTGCAATTCGGAACTGACGATGATGACGGAAACGCCGTTTTCCCCGCGTATCCGCCGCAGGAGATCGTGGATTTCCCGCTTCGCCTTGACGTCGATTCCCCGGGTGGGCTCGTCCAGGATAAGGACGGGGCAGCCCCGCATGAGCCAGCGGGCGACGATGACCTTCTGCTGGTTGCCGCCGGACAGGTTGCGAATCCGCTGCAGCCGGGACGGCGTCTTGATCAGGAGCCGTCCGATCATGTCCTGTACCCGGGCCGCTTCGCGGCGGCGCCGGATCCCCCACCAGGCGGACAATTCGCCGAGATTGGCGATGGACATGTTTTCCGAGACCGTCATGAGCGGAAAGATCCCGTAGTTCCGGCGCTCCTCCGGAAGATAGGCGATCCCCATGCGAATGGCCTGGCAGGGATGGCCGAAACGGACGGGACGGGACGCGGCGCCGACGAAAATTTCGCCGGAATCGGGCCGGGTGTCTCCAGCCACGCACTTCATCAGTTCCGTCCTGCCGGCCCCCATCAGCCCGGCGAAGCCGAGAATTTCGCCGCGCCCGAGATGGAAGCTGGCGTCGGCGAACTCTCCCGCCCTGGACAGGGAGACCGCTCTCAGGGCGATGCCCCGTTCCGCCCTTTCGGCCGCCGGCGGGCACGGCCCGCCCAGGGCTTCGCGCCCGACCATGAGGTTGATGATTTCGCGGGTGGAGAGGGAAGCGACGGCGCCGGTCCGCACCAGTCGGCCGTCGCGCAGGATGCTCACCCGATCACACAGCCGCTGGATTTCTTCCAGGCGGTGGGAAATGTAGAAACACGAACCGCCGCCGGCCTTGAAGGACAGGATCAAATCGAACAGCTTGTCGGTTTCGCGGTAGGTCAGGCTGGCAGTTGGTTCGTCGAAGACAAGGATGTCGGCCTTGAAGGCCATCGCCCTGGCGATCTGCACCAGCTGCTGCTTGGCAACTCCGAGATCGCCCACCCTGGCGGCGGGATCGATGCCGGGATCAATGGTTTGCAGCACCGCGGCCGCCCGGCGCCCAGCGATCCGCCAATCGACTTTCAACCCGAACAGGGATTTCGGAAGCGAGCCGAGAAAGATATTCTCCGCCGCCGTGAGGCGGGGGACCAGGGTCAGTTCCTGGGGCACCGTACCGATGCCGCGCCTCAGGGCGGCGACCGGATCCCCGAAGGGAAGCGGAACGCCGTCTTTGCGAATTTCCCCCCGATCGGGGGAAAGGAGGCCGGCCAGCACGTTCATCAGGGTGCTCTTGCCGGCGCCGTTTTCGCCCACCAGGGCGTGTATTTCCCCGCGCCGCAAGGAAATGGACACGTCGGCCAGGGCGACGACGCCGGGAAAGGCCTTGCTGATTCCCCGTATCTCCAGAAAAGCCGGAACGCTGTCGGGCATGGCGGTCCCATCCTATCGCTCCGCAACGCCTGTTGGGGCGGCCGGGATTCCGCCGCCCGCTCTTTTCCGCGGCAAGCGGGCAATCCGCCGCCCGCTCGCCGCGAAAAATTATCGGGCCGGGTTTCACGCCGGGATCGCGGAACCTTCTAGTGGTCTGTACAGTCTCAATCCTTACAAATTCTGAAGTCCGTTTGTTCCGGGATTGACCTCCGATGCCGAAGGGGAATTCACTTCCCCGTAGGCGGAAACCGGATGAACCGGGGGC
>JAITKH010000414.1 GCA_031278535.1 Planctomycetota bacterium
GGGCGGAAACGGAAAATGCGGTCCGCTGGGCCATTGAAGCCGGCTATGTCCACATCGACACCGCCAAGATCTATGGCAATGAAAAAGGCGTGGGCAACGGAATTCGCGCCAGCGGCGCGAACCGGAAGGATCTTTTCGTCACCACCAAGCTTTGGAACGACGATATGCGCGCCAACCGCCAGATCGAAGCGTTTGAGGAAAGCCTGAAACTGCTCGGCTTCGACTATGTCGACCTGTACCTCATTCATTGGCCGGTCGAGAATTTCGTTGCCTCTTGGAAGACGATGGAAACGATATACGCTTCCGGCCGGGCCAGAGCAATAGGCGTCAGCAATTTTCAGACCCGCCACCTTGATGCCGTCCTGGCCTCGGCCAAAGTGGTTCCGGCCGTAAACCAGGTTGAATTGCATCCCTATCTCACGCAGGAACCGCTCCGCAAGTATTGCGCCGGGAAGGGCATTGCCGTCCAGGCTTGGAGTCCAATCGGCGGCCAGGGAAACGATCTTCTCAATAACGCCCTGCTCAAGGAGATCGGCGATCGGTACGGCAAGACCCCCGCCCAAGTGGTTATCCGCTGGCATCTCCAGCTGGGCGTCATCGTCATTCCCAAGTCGGTTAGGCGGGAGCGCATCCGGGAAAATTGCGCCGTTTTCGATTTCGAATTGTCGCCCGGCGAAATTGCGGCCATAGGCGGCCTTAACATCAACCGGCGGAACGGATCGGATCCGGATAACTTTTCGTTTTAGCGTTCCGCAAAGCGGGAATATTCATGTCTTCCATTCCTTTTGCCCATCTCCACATCCATTCCCACTACTCTCCCCAGGACGGGATAGTCCTGACGGACCGTCTCCTGCATCGGGCGAAGGAACTCGGGCAAACCGCCATGGGCATAACCGATCACGGGGTGATGTACGGCGTAGTGGATTTTTATTCGACTGCCAGGAAACTGGGGATGAAGCCGCTGATCGGGTTCGAAGCCTATGTGGCGCCGGGCGACCGCCGCGACAAGTCTCCGGCCAACGCCTACGCTTACCATCACCTGACCCTCCTTGCCCGCAATCGCGCGGGGTACCGGAATCTCTGCCGGTTGTCGAGCGACGCATTCCTCAATGGTTTTTACCATTATCCGCGCACGGACAGGGAGACGCTCGCCCAATGGGCGGAGGGCGTCGTCTGCCTCTCCGGCTGCATGAGGGGGGAGATTCCGAAACTGCTTCTCGCCGACAAGTTCGAAGAGGCGAAAAAAGCGGCCGAATGGCATCGCGAGACTTTCGGCGAGGGGAATTTTTTCCTGGAAATCATGCAAAACGGACTGGAGGAACAGAGGCGGATACTCGGCCCCATGCGGGAGTTGTCCAGAAAAACCGGCATTCCCCTGGTCGCCACCGCCGATTCGCATTACCTCCGGCCGGAGGATCGGGACATCCAGGATGTCATGATCTGCATAACCACAGGCAAGCATCTCAACGATGAAAAACGGATGCGCGCTTCGACAGGCTGCCACCTGAAATCGGGCGAAGAGATGGCGGCCGCCCTGCCCGATTTCGAGGACGCGGTGGAAAACACCATGAGGGTGGTGGATATCTGCAATTTCGAGTTGATCGGCAAAAAATCGGAATTCCACCTTCCGAAGTTCAAGGTACCGGACGGATTGACCGCGGAAGAACACCTGTCGCGCCTCTCCCTCGCCGGGCTGAAAAGGCATTACAGCGATCCCCTGCCGGCGCCGGTCCGGGAGCGTTTTGACAAGGAATTGGCGGTCATCGTCCAGATGGGCTTTCCCGACTACTTCCTCATCGTTTGGGATTTGGTCAATTTCGCCCGCGAAAGGGGGATTCCGGTGGGGCCGGGCAGAGGTTCCGCAGCCGGTTCCATCGTGTCCTATGGCCTGGGCATCACCAATCTCGATCCCCTGAAATACGGCCTGTTCTTCGAGCGGTTCCTGAACGAGGGCAGGAACGAAATGCCCGACATCGATCTCGATTTCGACAAGGAGCGCCGCCACGAAGTGGTCGAGCACATCATCGAGACGCACGGATCGGATCACTGCGCCAAAATCGTCACCTTCAGCTGCCTTTCTCTCAAGTCCGGCATCAAGGACGTCGGCCGGGTCATGGGCGTCCCGCTGGATCGGACGAACCGGCTGAGCAAGATGATCCCGGACATGTTCAAGGCGGAAAAAGATTCCACCCCTCTCCAGTCCGCCCTTGCCGCCATCCCGGAACTCAAGGCCGAGTACGACGGGGATCCGGAAACCATGAAACTCCTCGACGCCGTGGACCAGCTGGACGGCGCCATGCGCGGCACCGGCGTCCACGCCGCCGGGGTGCTGGTGGCCGATCGGCCGATCACCGATTACGCCCCGCTCGCCGTCCGGGACGGGGAACTCACCACCCAGTACGAAATGAAGTCGCTGGAAAAGCTCGGCCTTTGCAAGATCGACATTCTCGGACTGGAAACCTTATCCTTGATCAAGAGCGCGGTTGACGCCATACGCAAGAATACCGGCGTCGAAGTGAACGTCGACACCCTGCCGCCGGACGACAAACCCACCTTCGACATGCTCTCGCGGGGCGACGCCAAAGGCGTGTTCCAGTTTGAATCGGAGGGCATGCGCCAGCTTCTCGCGCGCCTGAAGCCGGACGTTTTCGAGGATTTGATCGCGGCGGTGGCGATTTACCGGCCGGGACCGCTCCAGTTCCTCGACAATTTCGTCAATCGCAAGCATGGACGGGAACGGATAAGCTATCTCCATCCCGGAATGGAATCGATTCTCCGGGAAACCTACGGCCTCATCCTCTATCAGGAGCAGGTCCAGGCCCTGGCCCAGGATCTGGCGCATTTCTCCCTTTCGGAGGGAGATCTCATGCGCCGGGCCATGGGCAAGAAGAACGCCGAGATCATGGCCGCGTATCGGCAGAAGTTTATCGATCATGCCGGCGCCGACATCGGGCGCGAGGTCGCGGAAAAGGTGTACGACCAGATACAGGTCTTTGCCGGTTACGGATTCAATAAATCGCATTCGGCATGCTACGCTTTGGTGGCGTACCAGACCGCCTGGCTCAAGTGCCATTTTCCCCGCGAATTCATGGCCGCCACCCTGACCGTCAACCGGGGCAATACCGACAAGATCATCGAATATTCCGACGCCCTGGCCGGCATGGACATCAAGGTGCTGCCGGTGGATGTCAATCGCTCCGACGCCTTTTTCTCGGTGGAAGAGGGGAAAAACATCCGCTTTGCCATGTCGGCGGTCAAGCAT
>JAITKH010000034.1 GCA_031278535.1 Planctomycetota bacterium
GACTGATCTTCGTTCTGGTCACCATTTTCCTGCCGGAAGGCCTGGTGGGGCTTGTCCGCCGAATCCTCCCCTTTGCGCGCCCGCACCGGGAGGCGCCGGCCGATCAACCGTCCGCCGGAACGCAGGAAAAGGGGGCGCTGCCATGAGTTCCGCGCGGATTGTCCGCTCCGCCCGCGATTCCCTTGTCCTCCGTCCCGACATCGAAGACGAGGATGAGCCGGAGGATCCGCATCTCGGACTCGGTTCCCGGGGCGGGCGCCCCCGGGCGCGTCCCCCGAAAGCGATGCGCCGGCAGGATCGCATTCTTCTTTTCCTTGAAAAGATCAGCGTCAGCTTCGACGGCTTCAAGGCCTTGAACGACCTTACCCTGTATATCCGGCAGGGCGAGCTTCGTTGCGTCATCGGCCCGAATGGCGCCGGCAAGACCACCATTATGGACATCATCACCGGCAAGACCCGTCCCGACTCCGGTTCCGCCTGGTTCACCCGCGACCTCAACCTGCTTGAGAACGACGAGGTAGCCATCGCCCAGGCCGGCATCGGACGAAAATTCCAGAAGCCGTCTGTATTCGAAAACCTTACCGTGTTCCAGAATCTGGAATTGGCGCTGGCCGGTTCCAAGAGCGTCTGGCGGACGTTTCGGGCCCGTCTGGAAGCGGGGGAAATCGAATTCATCGACGAAATCCTGGGGCGCATCGCCTTGCGGGACGAGCGCGGGCGCCAGACGGGTCTCCTTTCGCACGGGCAGAAGCAATGGCTGGAAATCGGCATGATCCTGGCGCAGCGGCCCAAGCTCCTGCTGCTGGACGAGCCGGTGGCTGGCATGGCCCCGGCCGAGATTGATCGGACCGTCGAACTGTTGCGCGATCTGGAGGGCGCACACAGCATCATGGTGGTGGAGCACGACATGGAGTTCGTCCGGGCTATCGCCCGGGAAACCGTCACCGTCCTCCACCAGGGCGCGGTTCTGGCCGAAGGGAGCATGGATTTCGTCCAAAAGCATCCGGCTGTCATCGAAGCCTATCTGGGGGAGGCGCTGTGTTGAGCGTAACCGGACTGAACCAGTATTACGGAGAAAGCCACATCCTCCGCGACGTCGCCATGGAGGTGGGAAAAAACGCCTGCGTCTGCATCATGGGGAGGAATGGCGTGGGGAAGACCACCCTCCTGAAATGCCTGATGGGGCTGCTCCCGGCGCGGAGCGGGAAAATCGCCTTGGACGGAGTTGACATCACCCGCGCTTCGCCGGGTGAACGGGCCAGGCGCGGCCTTGGCTACGTGCCGCAAGGAAGGCAGATTTTCCCCCTCCTCACCGTACGGGAAAACCTGGAAATCGGCCTGCCGGCCAGAAAAGATCGATCCCGGGAAATCCCTCCATTCATCTACGCCTTTTTCCCGGCGCTCGGGGAAATGGTCAACCGCCGGGGCGGTGATCTCTCCGGAGGCCAGCAGCAGCAGCTTGCCATCGGCCGGGCGCTGGCGCTGGACCCTTCCGTGCTCATCCTGGATGAACCGACAGAAGGCATCCAGCCGAATATCGTGCGGGAAATAGCAAAAACCATCCGCCGCCTCTGCGGGGAAATGGGAATGACGGTGATCCTGGTGGAGCAGAAGATCCCCTTTGCCCGGAGCCTCGCCGATTCCTTCATGATCATGGACAGGGGACGGATAGTAAAGGAAGGCCGGATGGGCGGGCTTGACAGCGGCACCATCCGCGATTATCTTACTGTTTGAACACGGACGGATTGTTCAATCCGTTGTTTTTTTGCCGCGTGCGGGCATGAAGTCCGACAGATAGGGAAACTGTACAGAATCGCAAACGGCGGCTTGTTTGCTTTCCTGTAAAAGTGGACCATGACAAATCGCCATGAAAGCGACTGGGCGGCGAAATTGGAACTCGGCTTCATTCCCGGAAAGGGAGGCACCCGTCTCCAGCGGCTTGCCTTCGAGGGTCCGCTCAGGGTGCAAAGAATATTCCATCCCGAACCGGCGGGACAAGACGCCCGCCTGTCCCAACCGGCACATTGCTACCTTCTCCACCCTCCCGGCGGACTGGTCGGCGGCGATTCCCTGCGCATAAACGCCGAAGCGACTCCCGGCGCCCATGCGCTGCTTACTACCCCGTCCGCCGGGAAAATCTATCGGACCGCGCCTGGAGCGTCTCCTCAACGCCAAGCGATCGCGCTTGCCGCCAATGGTGGGGACATTGAATGGCTGCCCCGGGAAACCATCGTTTTTTCCGGAGCCAGGACTGAGTTGTCCCTGGAGATCGAGATTTCCGGGGGCGGCCGCTTTCTCGGCTGGGATGTGTTGACTTTCGGCCGGCCCGCCGGTAAACTTCCTTTCCGGGCCGGAATGGTTTTGCAGGCATTCCGTCTTGAAAGGGACGGGAAACTGCTTTTTGCCGAAAGGCTGGAGTTTCACGCCGGCGACGCCTTGGCGAAAGGCGTTTTCGGCTTGGCAGATTCCGTAACGGCGATGAGTTTTTGGGCAGTCGGAGCAAAAGGGGACGATTCGGCTGTTCGGGAGGCGGCCGGACGCCTGCGAGATCGCCTGGCCGGGCTGCCGCCCAGCGACGGGCGGACGGGCGCCACCTGCCGAAACGGCGTCTTGTCGGCCCGCTGCCTGGGAAACGAAACCGGTTTCGCCTGGGAGACGGCGCGACTGGCCTGGGAAACGGTGCGGCCGGCCCTGCTTGGGCGCAAAACCTGTCCGCCGCGCATTTGGAATCTGTAATTGTCTGAAAAAGGTAACGTTGCAAATACCGAAGTCCGTTTGCTCCGGAATCGACTTCCGGCGCCGAAGGGGAATTTCGCGTCCTCCCGAAGGCGAAAACTTGACGAACCGGGAAGAGTCCGGGATCGGGGAAAATGCCAATGGATCTGTTGCCAAGGGAAAAGGACAAGCTTTTGCTGTTCGTCGCCGGGCTCCTGGCCGAACGGCGGAAAAACCGGGGAATCAAGTTGAACTATCCCGAAGCGACCGCCTATATCGCTTTGGAGATTATGGAGGGCGCCCGCGAAGGCGGGACCGTGGCGCAACTGATGGGCAGCTGCCGGGAACTCCTCACTCGCGACGACGTGATGGAAGGCGTCTCCGAAATGCTCCGGGAAGTCCAGGTGGAGGCCACCTTCCCGGACGGCACCAAGCTGGTCACCGTCCACGATCCGATTGGCGGCGGGGATCCGTCCGCAGAGACGGCGCCGGGCGCATACGCCCTGGCCGATGGCGACGTCGGGATCAACTCCGGGCGGGATCGGGCGACGATCGAAGTCGCGAACACCGGCGATCGGCCGGTGCAAGTCGGTTCGCACTACCATTTTTACGAGGTCAACCCGGCGCTTCGCTTCGACCGGGAGAAGGCGCGGGGCCGCCGTCTCGACATCACGGCCGGAACGGCGGTTCGCTTCGAGCCGGGGCAGACCCGGAAAGTGACGCTGGTTCCTTTTGCCGGGAAGAGGGAAGCATACGGCTTCCGGGGCGAAGTCATGGGAAGGCTGGATCAATGAGCGAAAACCTGGTCCCCCGGCGGCAATACGCCGACATTTTCGGGCCCACCACCGGAGATCGGATTCGTTTGGCCGACACGAACCTGTGGATTCGCGTCGAAAACGACAGGGCGGTGTACGGGGACGAGGTGTCGTTCGGCGGCGGCAAGGTCGTCCGCGACGGCATGGGACAGAGCCAGCTTTCCGGCAACGCGGTCATGGACGCCGTCGTCACCAACGCCGTCGTCCTCGACGCCGGGGGTGGCGTGTACAAGGCCGACGTCGGCATCCGGGACGGCTTCATCGCCGGCATCGGCAAGGCCGGCAATCCGGACACCCAGGCCGGAGTCGACGTCGTCGTCGGTCCCGGCACCGAGATCATCGCGGGCGAAGGCCAAATCCTGACTGCCGGGGGCATCGATTCCCATATCCACTTTATCGCGCCGCAGCAGGTCGAGGAAGCGCTGGCGAGCGGCGTCACCACCATGATCGGCGGCGGCACCGGCCCGGCGACCGGTACAAACGCCACCACCTGCACGCCCGGCCCGTGGAATTTGCGGACAATGCTTCTCGCCACCGGCGATCTGCCGATGAATTTCGGTTTCCTCGGAAAGGGGAACGCCAGCCTGCCGGCGGCGCTGGAGGAGCAGGTCGCGGCGGGGGCGATTGGCCTCAAGCTCCACGAGGACTGGG
>JAITKH010000121.1 GCA_031278535.1 Planctomycetota bacterium
AACAGCCATTCATCAGGCCAAATCCCGGTAAACCAGGTTTTGGCGGCATTGACGGCGAAGGCGCCGACGATCGCCCCGTACAGGCGTCCGCGGCCGCCCAAGGCCACCCAGATGACCACTTCAATGGACTTGAGGGGGGCGAATTCGCCCGGGTTGATGATGCCCACCTGGGGTACGAAAAGCGCCCCACCCAGCCCGGCCATGGCGGCGGACACGGCGAAGACGGCAAGCTGCACCCGTTCCACCCGGTAACCGATGAAGCGGGTCCGGCCTTCAGCATCCCTGATGGTGGTGCATACCTTGCCGAGCCGGGAGGCGACGACGGCGCGGCAGGCGATGTAACTAAGGGCGAGGGCGACGGCCGAAGCGGCGAAGAGGGCGATCCGCGTCCCGCGCGAATGGATATCCTGGCCCAGGATGGTCTTGAAATCGGTCAGGCCGTTGTTGCCGCCGAACCCAGCCTCGTTCAGAAAGAAGGCGAGCATGAGGGCATAGGTCATCGCCTGGCTCATTATCGAGAAATAAACGCCGCCGACCCGGGAAGAGAAGGCGGGCCAGCCGAAGGCGAGGGAGAGAAGCGCCGGCGCCAGGAGCGCCAGGGGTACCGCGAGAGCGAAGCTGTCCATGCCGCGCCAATACCACGGCAGCGCCTTCCAGTCGAGAAAGACCATGAAGTCGGGCAATTCGGCGTTCGCGTACACGCCCCGCGCCCCGATGTTCCGCATCAGGTACATTCCGAGGGCGTAACCGCCGATGGCGAAGAAAGCGCCGTGCCCAAGGCTGAGAATGCCCATGTATCCCCAAATCAAATCGACGGAAAGGGCGAGTATGGCGTAGGCCAGGTATTTTCCGAGCAGCCCCACCGTATGGTCGGAAGGCCGGAGGGCGCTCCCTTCCGGCATGGCGAGGCCGCCCAGGGAAACGGCAAGCGTGAAGACGCCGGCGAGGGCGAGGAACGCCGTTGTGGATTTGTCGAAAATCCGCTCCCGTTCCATCGGCTCAGCCCTCCGCCGCCCGCCCACGCTGCGGGAACAGCCCGCGCGGACGCTTTTGGATGAAGAGGATGATGAGGACGAGGATGAATATTTTGGCAAGCATGGCGCCGGAAAGCGGTTCCAGCAGCTTGTTCGCCACCCCGAGGATGATGCCGCCGATCATGGTTCCCCAGAGGTTGCCGACGCCGCCGAATACCACGACCATGAAGGAATCCACGATATAGGACTGGCCGAGATTGGGGCCGACGTTGGTGATTTGGCTCAGGGCTACCCCGGCCATGCCGGCAATGCCGGAACCGAGCCCGAAACAGAGGGCGTCAACCCGCGAGTCCCGGACGCCCATGGTCCTGGCTATGGGGCGGTTCTGGGACACCGCCCGAACCTCCAGCCCCAGACGGGTCCAGCGCATGGCGGCGAGGATGGCGGCGAACACGGCGAAACAAAAAATCAGGATGTAGAGCCGGTTGCAGGTGACGCTGAAGTTTTCGGTGATGCGCCACATGCCGCTCATGAAGGCCGGGTTGTCCACAGCCCGGTTCTGGGGGGAAACGAGCGAACGCACCGCCTGCTGGAGAATCAGGCTGACGCCGAAGGTGGCGAGGAGCGTTTCGAGCGGACGGCCGCGGAGGAAACGGATCACTCCGGCTTCGAGGAGGGCGCCGATGCCGCCGGAGAGCAGGAACGCGGCCGGTATCGCCAAGAGAAGCGCGAACGCGGTCCGTTCCGGCAGCAGCCGTTGCATGCCCCAGGCGGCATAGGCGCCAAGCATGATCAATTCTCCGTGGGCCATGTTGATGACGCCCATGACGCCAAAAGTGATGGCGAGGCCGATAGCCGCCAGGACCAGGATGGAGCCGAGGCTCAGCCCGAAGAACATGGTCTCAATGAACGAAGCCCAGTCGCCGGCCACCCGAATCCAATACAAGGCGTCGCCGGCCTCTTCGGCCACATCCGGATCGGCCGAGGCGGCGAGACCGGCCAGGGCGGTCCGCGCCCGGACCTGGCCGCTGGCGGAGAGGTATTCGGCGGCCAGCAGCAGATCGGCCTTGGGACTGGCCGGATTTCCGGCCAGGAGCAGCCCGAGAGAGGCCCGAAGATTCCGGAGGACAGCCGGATCGTCTTCCTGGGCGATCAGCCTGCCGAGCGTTTCGGCGTCAACGTCGGCGGCGCCGTTTGCCAGGAGCGCCCGGGACGCCGCCCGACGGTCCGGGATTGCGCCTCCGGACAGGGCGAAGGCATTGAGCGCCCTGGTGATTTCTTCCCGCTGGCCGTTGTTGACGGCGATCCGTTTCAGCCCCTCCCGGCCAGTATCCAGGCGCCCGCCGGAGGCGACGTCCCTGGCCGTCCCGTCGGCCCCGATCAGGATGATCGCGTTGTTCGCCCTGTCGTGATGAAGTCTGCCGTCCCGGAGTGCCCGGAGGATGTCCATGGCCTCCTCCGCGGCATTGGCCGACAGTTCGGCGATGGCGGCGGCACGGTCGTTTACCTTGGCGCTGGCGAGTGATTTCAAGACCGCTTCGGAAAGAGGAAAACCGCCGGCGTCGCCGGCCCGAGCCGGGATGAACGGAGGCAGAAACACCGCCGCGAACGCGAAAAATGTTCCAAAAATTGTCTTGAACATGCCGGAACCATCCCGTCCGAAAGGAAAACCGGGACGGGACGCAGCCTTTTTTCCGTTCCCATCCCGAAAACAATGGCGATTCCCGCCCCCTTCCCTTCTCCGCTACTCCGCGCCTCCGCAAGCATTGGTCTTGACATTGTAGTTGCCGCAGTTGACGGGCTGGGTCCAATCAGCGATGAGATCTTTGGAACCTTCCAGGTAATCGGACCAGGCGTCTCCCTCCACCACGCCGTCAGTCTCCCAGACCACGGCGAACTGGCCGTCGTCCTGGATTTCGCCGATCAGCACCGGCTTGGTAAGGTGATGGTTTTTGAGCACCGTGGCCTTTCCCCCGGTGAGATTGGGCACGGTCACGCCGATAATGGCGTCGAGGACCCTGTCCACATCGGTCGCGCCGACCTTTTCGACCGCCTTCACCCAGGCGTTGAAGCCGATGTAATGCGCTTCCATGGGATCGTTGGTGACTCGCTTCGGATTCCCGGTGAAACCGTGCCATTGCTTGATGAACGCCTCGTTTTCCGGAGTCTCGACGCTCTGGAAATAGTTCCAGGCCGCCAAGTGCCCCACCAGCGGCTTGGTGTCGATGCCGGAGAGTTCCTCCTCGCCGACCGAGAAGGCGACCACCGGGATGTCGGTGGCGCTTACCCCCTGGTTGCCCAATTCCTTGTAAAAGGGGACGTTGGCGTCGCCGTTGATGGTGGAGACGACCGCCGTCTTGACGCCGGCGCCGCCGAAGCGCTTGATTTCGGCAACGATGGATTGCCAGTCGGAATGGCCGAAGGGCGTATAATTGATCAGGATGTCGGCCTCTTCAACCCCCTTGTCCTTGAGATAGGCTTCGAGGATTTTATTGGTCGTTCGGGGATAGACATAGTCGGTTCCGGCCAGGACCCAGCGTTTGACTCCGCCGTCCATGAGATAGTCCACCGCCGGGATGGCCTGCTGGTTGGGGGCGGCTCCGGTATAGATGATGTTGCGCGACGACTCTTCGCCTTCATATTGGACAGGATAGAATAGGAGGCCGTTCAATTCCTCGAACACCGGGAGGACCGACTTTCGCGACACCGATGTCCAGCAGCCGAAGACCACGTCCACTTTGTCCTGGGTCAAAAGCTGCCGTGCCTTCTCGGCAAAGACCGGCCAGTCGGAAGCCGGGTCCACCACCACCGCCGCCAGTTGTTTGCCGAGGAGACCGCCCTTCTTGTTCTGTTCCTCCACCAGCATGACCATGACGTCCTTCAGCGTGGTTTCGCTGATGGCCATGGTGCCGGACAAGGAATGGAGCACCCCGACCTTGATGACTTCGCCGGCGTCAACGAAAAGGGGACACAGGGAAACGAAGGCCAGGCAGGACAGGGAACGGGCAAGCATCTTCTTCATGAATTTTTCCTTTCTCATTTTTACAAAACACGCCAGGTTACGGACCCGCTTGGGGACAATCTTTTGTGCGCAAAGAAACCGGCTCTCGCCACAAGAGAAAACGCAAGCGTATTGCCATACCCCGGCACTTTCTTTATAAAATATGCAACTACTTCATATTCAACAAGAAATAATTTATCGTCACTTAATCTTTCTTGTTGCGGCCGTCCGAAAGCATTTCTGCTTTCGACAATTTTGTCGCATGGTCAACAAAGTTGTTTTGCCGGCAAGCGGAGATTTTGTGGTTACGGTTAGGCGGATTTTTTTGCCGGAAAGGGAATATTCCGCCGCTGGAAAGCGGAAAAAAAACCGGTTCCGGCTCAAGTTTGTTTGCCTGCTTCCGCAAACAAAAGTGTTCGCAAAGACAGGCAGGGAGATTAGCCATGGCATTCGTCAACCAGAAAAACATGTATCTCAAGACCCAGATCGAAACCGCCTCGAAAGAGCAGCTTGTGGTCATGCTTTTCGACGGCATCATCCGCTTCACCGAGCAGGCGCGAAAAGCCATATTGGCCGGCACTGTGGAGGAATCACACCATTTTCTGGTTCGGGCGCAAGCCATCATTATGGAACTCATCTGCACGGTCGACAAGGAGAAGGGCGGCGAAGTCGCCCGGAATCTCCTCGGCCTTCACGCTTATGCCTTCAATTGCCTGGTGTTGTGCAATATCAAGAAGGACGTGGCGAAGATCGACGAGGTGCAGAATATCTACCGGCAGCTTCGGGAGGGTTGGATAGGCGCCATGGAATCCCTGGGCATCGGCGCACGGACAATGTCCACGGACGGCCAGCCGTCCCATCCGGCGAAGCCCGCGCCGGTTCGCAATCCGATCCCGCCGTCGCAGACCGCGTCTCCCGTATTGAAACCTCAAGAGCGGATTGCCGGGCCGGAGATCAGGAATCCTGAACCCCGGATGCTCTCCAAGACGCTTGGGGCTTACGGTCCGGGCAGGACCTCGACATTCACGCCTTCACCGGCAAATTCGGCGTTCGCCGATTCAAAAGACGCCGAGGTTCCGGCCGCCGGCATTATTGCCGCGCCGGGACTGGCCAGATACAACGCCGTGCTCGGCGCCTATGCGGTCGGCGCCCGGAACGTTTCCTGATTCCAGGCGCAACAAAACGCCCTTTCCTCTATCCCTGAGTTGCGCGCAACGCAAGCGTGGCAACACGTCCGGAGTCGTTCCGCCTCCCCTGAAAGGCGAATGCGTCTCCGGACTCTTTTTTTCGCTTTGGCCGATTCAACCATGCCGTTCCCAAGGCATCGGAAGACGAGCAGAGCGGCATTTTTGCCGGCGAGGGCGGGTTTGACATTGCGGTCGAGGGCAATACCGGCTTGAAGGGGGCGGTCATCGCCAGCGAAGCGGAGGCGGACAAGAACAGCCTGACGACCGGCACCCTCACTACCGGGGACATTGAAAATCATGCCAATTATGAGGCGACGACCAGCGGCTTCGGCGCGGAATTGACCTACGAGGGCGGAAAACGCCTGCCCGGAAAGGAAGGAAGCAAGGCCAGCGTCGCGCCTGCCATGCCAATCGGGGAAGACGGTTCGGAATCAGGCATAACGAAATCCGCGATAGCCGAAGGCGCCGTCATCATCACCGACGAGCAGGGACAGCTTGCCGCAACCGGGAAGACGGCCGCGGAAACCGTCGAATCGCTCGACCGCGACACCGACAACGCCCATCAGGGCGCGCTTCTCCGGAATCCGGACCTGAACGAGATTCTGGCGAAGCAGGCCGAGCTTGCCGACGCGGCGGCGGC
>JAITKH010000204.1 GCA_031278535.1 Planctomycetota bacterium
GAGGGATTTTCGGTTTCGGGCGAACCGGAGGTCTGGGGGGGGTGGGGCTTGGGGTGGCGGGGGGCCGCGGCCGGCCGCGGCGCCGTCCCCCTGTTCGGCGAATTCACCATGCGCGATCCGGACGAGGACAACACCGAACTCATCTGGCATTGCGGAGCGTTGCCGCACTGCCTGGCAAGGGAAGGCTGCCGCCCGAAGATTCTCGCGAATACAAGAAACGAACTCATGCTTCGGGGCGGGACCGACTACACCCTCTGCCGTTTCGATTCGCTCGACGGGGAGTATTCCCTGATCGCCGGAACCGCCAGGGGCGTGGACGGTCCCTATACGTATGGCGCCGGGGTCTGGATGCGGTTCGACGATCTTCCCAGGTGGGAACGGATGATGATCGAAGGCCCCTATATTCATCATATGGCGGAAATCCCCGGGGACTACCTGTCCGAATTGAAGGAATTCTGCCGCTATTATCCGGAAATACGGCTTGACCTGCCCTGATGCCGGAACGGACGTTCCGGTCGGGGCGGGAGATCGGCGGCCGGCCGCCTCGCCGCGGAGCGGGCGGTTTGATTGGTTTGCGATGGAGGATTGAACATGGCGCCGAAGAGAATGTTTATGCCGCTTTTGGCGGTGGTTTCCGCCTTGGCGATCCAGGCCGGGGCGGGTGAAAGGAAGGTGTTGTCCGTGGGCTACGACAACAATCCGGGGCATCCGGTGGACTTGGCCTGCAATTACTGGAAAAAACTGGTCGAGGAACGGAGCGGCGGGTCGCTGTCGCTCGAACTGTATCCCTCCACGCAACTCGGCAAGGCCCTGGACGTGGTGGAGCAGTGCCTGGCCGGAGACGCCACCTCGGTCCTCACCAATACCGGCTATTACGCCAACCTCGGCGTGAAAGGCTGGGACGTGACGGCCGCCCCGTTCCTCTTCAACAGCTGGGACGCCTTCAAGATTCTCGCCCGGAGTTCCTGGTGGGCCGGGAATGAGAAGAAACTGGAGGAGATCGGCATCAAAATCATCAGCAACAATTGGGAATACGGCGTTCGCCACCTGTTGTGCAAGACGCCGGTTCGGAAAGCTTCCGACCTGGACGGCGTCAAGATTCGGGTTCCCGCCGACAACTCGGTCGAGGCCTGGAAATCGCTTGGCTGTTCCCCCACCCCGATGTCCCTGGCCGACGCCTATATGGCGATGCAGCAGGGTACCATTGACGCCATAGAGAATCCCCTCACGGTGCTGAGCGATGGTTCCTTCAACGAGGTGGCGAAATATCTCACCCTCACCGCCCACAAGCACGACATGACCCAGTTCATTTGCGGAATGGCCTTCTTCAACAGCCTGACCGGGGAACAGCGGGAGATTCTGCTCCAGACCGGCCGGGAGGCGGCGGAGTATTTCAACAAGCTGGCGGCGGAAGTCGAGTCGCAGATGCTGGACAAGCTTCAAGCCGGCGGCGTCACCGTCATCACCCTTACCGACGCCGAAAAGCTGGAATTCCAAAAGAAGTCGAGCGATTATTTCGACCGGCCCGGGAGCATCTGGCCGCGCGAGATGCGCGAAGCGGTTTTGCGGATCATTGCCAAATAGGGTATACTGTTGCATCGGGATCGGGCGATGCCGTCCGATCCCGGCTGTCCCCGCCCGCGACGCCGACGAGGAACGACATGGACAAGCGGAAAATTCTTGCCCGGCTTTTCGACATCGATCTGTATCTGTCGATGCTGTCCCTTTCCGTGCTTATTGTCATAACATTCCTTGGCGTCTTCATGCGCTACGCCTTCAATGCCCCTTTCGTCTGGCTGGACGAAATGCAGATGACATGCATCGTCTGGGTAACCTGCTTCGGGGCAAGCGCCGCTTTCCGGCATGGCGGCCATATCGCCATCGACATGATCGTGAACCTGTTTCCGGCCGGTCTGAAACGGGCACTCGAAATCGTCGTCTTCGTTGTGATCCTTTTCATGCTGGGATTCCTGACATGGAATGGCTGGGGATTGGTGCGGCAGCAAATCGTCAACAGCCGGCTGTCCGATGTCATGCGGATTCCAAGGGCCTACATCTATGCCCCCATGCCGCTGGCCGGCGTTTGCATGCTCCTCGGGTTCGGCCTTTCCCCTTTCCGCCGCGGGCGGAAAGGTTTTGGGGATCGGGACGGGGGAGGGGTCTGACATGGCGGTCAGCACCATCGGCGTTGCCACCGTCGTTCTCCTGCTCCTGATGTTTTTGAACGCGCCGGTCTTTATCGCCATCTTCTCGGCGTCGGTCGTCTATTTCATCCTGTCTCCGAACATTCCGGCCCTGCTCATCGCCCAGCGCGTGGCTTCGGGAATCGAAAGCGGGCCGCTGCTCGCCGTCCCGTTCTTCATCTGCTCCGGCATCATGATGAACCAAGCGGGCGTAACCCGGCGGATTATGGACTTCTGCGCCGTGGTCACCCGCCGCCTTCCCGGCGGCCTGGGGCAGGTGAATGTCCTCCTCTCGACCATCATGGGCGGCCTGTCCGGCTCCTCCATGGCGGACGCGGCCATGGAGGCGAAAATCCTGGTGCCGCAGATGGAGCGAAAAGGCTATTCCAGGGAATTCTCCACCGTGGTGACAGCCACGTCATCCATGATCACCCCGCTTATCCCGCCAGGCATCGGCATGATCGTCTATGGTTCGATGGCCGGCGTCTCCATCGGCAAGCTGTTCATCGCCGGCATCGGTCCGGGGCTCCTTCTCTGCCTTGGGATGATGGTTCTGGTCGGCATCATAGCGGTCAGGCGCGGCTATGAGGCCGGTCCGTCCCGCGCGTACGATGGTCCTGGTTTTGGCTTCGTTCTCTCTCGCGCGATCCTGCCGCTCCTGATGCCGGCGGTCATCATCGGCGGCATCCGTTTCGGCGTCTTCACCCCGACCGAATCCGGGGCGATAGCCATCTTTTATGCCTTGTTTCTCGGTTTCCTCTATGGAGAGTTGAGCGTACGGGGCATTGTTTCCGTCCTGCGGGAAACCGCCGTGACCACCGGGGCGGTCATGATCATCGTGGGAGCGGCTTCGGCTTTCGGCTGGATTCTGACGCGGGAAAAGATACCACAGTTCCTGTCCGGGCTCATGCTCGACATCACGGCCAGTCCTTTTCTGTTCATTCTGCTGGTGAACATCATGCTTCTGGTTGTCGGCATGTTCATCGAAGGCAATGCCATAACCATCATTCTCGCGCCCCTGCTTGCCCCCATAGCCGCCCGATACGGCATTAACGAAATACAGTTCGCCATGGCTTTCATCTTCAACGTGGCGATTGGCGGCCTTACCCCGCCCATGGGCGTGACCATGTTCATCACCTGCGGCATAACCGGCTGCAAGGTGGAGCGTTTCATTCGGGAGGCGATTCCCTTTTATGCGCTGTCGGTCCTGAGTCTTCTGATATTGTCCTACGTGCCGGCCGTAACGGCCGGGGTTGTGAATCTGCTGTGGCGGAATTGAGGCGGCTTGCCGGCCGGAAAGCGGAGGAATTTCATGAAAATCGCGATTGCCAACGATCACGGGGGCGTATCCCTGAAAAATCTGCCGCTCCGGCATCTGGAATCGCTCGGGCATGAATTGATCAATTTCGGAACAGACGCTCCGGGCGTTGTCCGGTATCCTCTTTTCGCCGCTTCCGCTGTCCGGGCGGTTTCCGGCGGGAAGGCGGAGCGCGCCATCCTCGTCTGTTCCACCGGAATCGGCATGTCCATAATCGCCAACAAATTCAAGGGAATGCGGGCAGCCCTGTGTACCGGCAGCCATATG
>JAITKH010000223.1 GCA_031278535.1 Planctomycetota bacterium
ATAATTCCATGGCCGCACCCGGGACAATAGTGGGTGGCGGTGGGAGCGGCGCCGCCCTTGCGGGAAAAAACATGATACAAGGAATCGGGCTTTTTCAATACGGGAACGGCGGTCATTGCAAGCATCCTTCTGGCGGCCTGTCCAGGATTTCACCGGCCGGAAACGGGATTGGGGAAAAAAGGCGATTCATTTTTCGGCCAACTGGCGGATGCGATCCAGCGCTTCCCGGATGATCGCGTCCGGATAGGTGAGGGAAATGCGGTAATAGCCGTCGCCGGTGACTCCATAGCCGCGTCCGGGGGTGACGGCCACAGCCGCCCGCTCCAAAAGATCTTCCGCGAAAGCGGCCGAGGATCCATGATATTTCTCCGGCACCGGCGCCCAGACATAGATGGTCGCCCGGGGGATATCCACCGGCCAGCCCGCCTTGTCCAATGCCTCGGCCACCATGTCGCGCCGACGCTTGTAGACGGCGTTTATCGGCGGGACAAGGGTTTCAATGCTGTCGAGAGCCTTGGCGGCGGCGAATTGGATGGCCCGGAGCATGCCGTTGTCGGCATTCTCCTTGACCAGCCTCAGGGCTTTGACGGCCGAGGGATTGCCGACCACGCACCCAACCCGCCAGCCGGTCATGCTGAAGCCCTTCGAAAGCGAGTAAAACTCCACCGCCGTATCGGCGGCGCCGGGAACCTCCAAAATGGACGGGGACTTGTACCCGTCATAGGCGTTTTCCGAATATGCCGAATCATGGCAGATCAGGATATTGTGCCGCCTGCCGAACTCCACAGCCTCGCGGAAAAAATCAGGAGGCGCCACGGCGGTGGTGGGATTGTTCGGATAATTCAGCCAAAGCAACTTGGCCTGCTGCGAGACCTCCAGCGGTATTTCCCCAAAATCGGGCAGCCAACCGTTAGTCTTGCGAAGGGGAAGATGCCAGGTGTTGGCCGAGCAAAATACATGTCCGATGTTATACGTCGGGTAGCCCGGCTGAGGCGCTATGCCCAGGTCTCCGGGATTGAGAAGCCCAAGGCAGAGCTGGACGATGGCATCCTTGGAACCGGAGGTGACGGCAATTTGTCCATTTTCCAAATCGACGCCGTAACGGCGGGAATAGAAACGTTTGATGGCGTCCGGCAACTCCGCCACCGGACAGTCGCAACCGTACCGATGCCGGTCGGGATCGGCGGAATTGGTGACGGTCCGGATCATCTCGCCAATGACGGGTTGCGGAGTGGGGCTGTCGGGATCGCCGATGCCAAGGGAAATGACCTTGACGCCGGCGGCTTTTTTTGCCGCAATCTTTCTCCGAAGATCGGCGAACAGATAGGGAGGAAGTTTTTCAATTCGATTCGCCAGCGGGAATTCCATACTGGTCTCCTGGGTCGGACGGGGAATATGCAATGAGGATTCGGCGCCCTCCCGCCAGAAAAATCCGCCCGCGAGCCATTCGCGGGCGGAAAGAGAAGGCTGCGGTCGTTCACGTCAGAAACTGACACCATAGGTGCCCGTAACCAGATGGGATGAATACCTTTTGCCAAAACGGTAATCATAGTCGATCGCAAGGATGAAGCGATCATTTATCTGTATTTTCATGCCGGTTCCGATCGAGGCGATATAACGACTTGCCGGAGCGGAAGATATGATGTCCGAAGTGCCGATCACGGTGTTCCGGATTTGTCTGGCGCCGAACTGGGGCGTAACGGCGGCCCGAATTTCCGGCGTCCAAAGGGAACGATTCCCGCCATAGGCGAGGAAATCGGAATAAAAGGTGCGGTTGACGGCAACGCCAATGGGCAACTGGGCTGAATTATGAGAAAGCCGGTCTATGGCAACGGGTTGACCTCCCTGATGGTAGGCAACGGGATTGTTGTGCAGACGGCTGTAGTCGAATCCAAGGTACGGGGCGATGCGAACCTCGTTTTCCAAACACCAGACATAGCTGGCCTTAAAGCCTCCGGAAAGGATGGAATCGTTGTAATTGCCGTACCCTCCGGGAGTTCCCGCAAGAGATATCCTTTCCGAAGTCCATGAGAAGCCGGCGTAGGCGTCGACAAAGAAATTGCCGAACCCGGTGCCGCCATAAAGGGTCGCGTGAAAAGTGTCGCCATCTCCCCTGGCATATGCCGAAGGATCGGAATCGCCGGTTATCTTCCGTTCGTCATATCCCAAGGCCAGTCCAATGGCCGTGTATTCGCCGAAAAGCCGGGAAACGCCGGTGGCAAAGCCGGCGCTTCTGAAATCGTAGGCGCCATAATTTCCCGTTGCCTTCATCTTGTCGAACTGCATGAAGGGGGTATCCCACATCACCCAGTTGGAATTGGGGCCGCAAATGGCGGCACCGCAAATGGGGGAGGCCAGGCTGGTATTCGAGGAAACGGGAATGGCTTGGGCTTGGGAATGGGCCGTTTGCGTATAGTCCGCCACCGACGGGATCGTGTCCCTGAAAACGCGTTGGGCCGAAATTGAAGCAACCGAAAGGTGCGGCAGCAAAATGCCGTCCGCCGTCAGGGCGACGGAAACGAATCCAAACAGCAAAGCCACCGTGGCCATTCTCGCTTGCCCGAGTGTACCAGTCATAACGAAATCTCCTCCGAAAGGTCCCGGTTCAACTATGGCCGGAACCGTTTTCCACTATATCCATACTTATAGAAGGTTGCAAGTTTTTTTTCGCGATTTTCCCTTGATCATCCCCCCTTCTTTTCATAGAGTGCGCATATCCGGAAAAATTATCGGGGAAAATTGATTTTTGTTTTTGTATTTTTTTGTACCGAATCGAAAAGGGAAGACATGAGGCCGCACGAGGACGCACGCATAAGAGGCACCACAATTCTTGCAGTTCGCCGGAATGGCCAGGTAGCCATAGGCGGCGACGGCCAGGTTACCCTTGGCAGCCAGATGATCAAGGGAACGGCCCGAAAAATCCGCTCGCTCGCCGACGGGAAGGTGAAGGTTGGTTTCGCCGGAGCGGTTGCCGACGCTTTCGCGCTTCTGGATCGCTTCGAGAAGAAATTGGCCGAACATAATAACCTGATTACCCGGGCGGCCATCGAGATGGCCAAGGAATGGAGAACCGACAGGGTGCTGCGCCGGCTCGAAAGCAGCATCATTGTGGCGGATCGTGAAAAAATCCTGCTTTTGGGCGGCGGCGGCGACGTCATCGAGCCGGACGACGACGCCATGTCCATCGGATCCGGTTCCGGCTTCGCCCTGGCCGCCGCCCGAGCCCTCTTGCGTCATAGCAGCCTGGCGGCCGGGGATATTGTACGGGAATCCCTCAACATCGCCGGCGACATCTGTATTTACACCAACAACAACATTGTTGTGGAAACGCTCTGACCCCCGTCGCGAGGGAAGGCCATGTCTGTGGAAACAGTGAAAACCCATCTTGCGAAATACATGGCCGGCCAACGCATACGGTTTATGCCCGAACTTACGGCAACGGTCGAATTGGCGGCGGCGGCCATCGGGGTGGAACCCGCCCGCATCGCCAAGACCCTGGCCATTCGTCTCAAAGGCGGAGGCGATGCCGTCATTCTGGTAATGAAGGGAACCGCCCGTCTTGACAACGCCAAGTTTAAGGCACGATTCGGCACCAAGCCGATCTTCATCCGGAAGGAAGAATGCCAGGCGTTGACCGGACATCCGCCGGGAGGCGTTTGTCCATTCGGCTTGCCGCCTGACTTGCCGGTTTACCTGGACCAGTCGCTCAGGGAATTTGATCGGTTGTTTCCCGCTGCCGGATCCGTGGATAATTTTGTAGACGCCAGTCCCGAGGAATTGGAGAGATGGACAGGCGGAGAATGGGTGGATGTTTGCGTCTGACGCGTTGAAAAAAGCGCAGACGCCGTGATTCGCCGGCGATTGAAGGCAAGCGCGAATGGCTTTTTTGCCGTCCCATGGAATTTCCTGTCGCGCATCCGTTCCTATTTCCGGTTCATGGCCTTCTCCGTTTTTGCCCGCCAATCCTCCATGTCATGGCCAAACCACAGCTCGCAGCCGCAATTTTCCAGATGGCGCAACCTCTGTATGCTTCGATACCATCGGGGGACGTCGACGAGTACGCCCGAATTCGGCAACGCGCCTCCGAGGTTGGACGGGCCGTAGCAGGCGTCGCCGCAGAGGGCGATGCGCTTTTCATGGCCAGGGAGCCTGACCAGGAACGATTGATGCCCGGGCGTATGGCCCGGGGTGTGGATGCAGACGAGGCTGCCGTCTCCGAAGAGATCGAAATCGGCATCGTCGGGAAGTTCAAGGTAATTGTATTCGCGGGTGTCCTTCAGATCGTTAAAAATATACGAATTCCGTTGATTCGGAGCGGACCACCAGGCGAAGGGCAATTCCGATGCCCTGACCAGGAATTGCGCGTCGGGAAAGGAGGTCATTTCCCCGGCGTGATCGATATGGAGGTGCGAAAGGACGACGTGCGTCACCTCTGAAGGGTCAATGCCCGCCCTTGCCAGTTGCCGGGGCAGGCAGTCCTCCTCGGTGACGCGGATTTCGAGAAATCCGTCCACCGATTTCCCGTACCATTTTCGCGGATCGGCCAGGCCCCGGTGGTTGTGCCCGGTGTCGAACAGGACCACACCCCGGGGATGGCGGAAGGCAAACATGGGAATCGGGTGCTCGTAGGGCTCGCCCCAACTGGCGTTATCGAGAATGCCGCGATCAATGACATAGGATCCGCAACTGAACGGATACATTTTCATTTCCATAGTCCTCTCCTTCGCTTCACTGTCCTATTCCGCCCGTTTGGCGGCGAAGCGGTCGAAGGCGACCGCGAACAGGATGAAGATGCCGATGACCACCTGGTGCCAAAAGGTGTTGACGTTCAGGAGGCTCAGACCGTTCCGGATGGTCGCCATGAGAATTGCGCCGAAGGCGGTGCCGATCATGTTGCCCTTGCCGCCGGACATGCTGGTGCCGCCGATGACGGTGGCGGCGATGGCGTCCATCTCGTAGGCGTTCCCCGCCTCGGGGATCGCCGCTTCGCTCCGGGAAGCCAAAATGACCCCGGCCAGTGCGCAGAAAACGCCGCTCAGCATGAACACCAGGACCTTGATCCGCCCGACCGCGATCCCCACCAGCCTGGAGGCGTCCTCGTTGGAGCCGATGGACACGGTGTAGCGGCCGAAGCGAGTCTTGTAGAACAGGTAGTAGCTGATCGCGAGAAGTCCCAGGGTAATGATGATAGGCGTCGGCACCACGCCGACATAGCCTTGGCCGATAAAACGGAATTCGGGAAAGCGCAGGCCATAGAGCGGAATGCCCTTGGTATACACATCGATCAGGCCGCGCAGAATGCTCATGGAGCCGAGGGTGGCGATGAAGTAGGGAATGTCGAAGAGAGTGACGACGAGGCCGTTGAACAGCCCGATGCCGGCGCCGATGCACAGCACCAACCCCACCGACAGGTAGATGTTCATGCCGTCGAGGAGGAAGGCGGCGACCAGCATGCTGCTGATGCCGACGATGGAACCGACCGACAGGTCGATGCCGCCCATGGTGATGACGAAGGTCATGGCGAAGGCGACGATCGCCGTGAACACCGCCTGGCGCAGCCCAATCATGACGTTGGAAAAACTGAGAAAATGCGGCGAGAGAAGGCTCAGGGCGGCGAAGACGACGATATACACCGCGATGATGCCGATGCCGTTGACATCGAGCAGGGTTTTCAGCGGGGATCGCTTGTTCATCCGGTCTTCTCCTCCTCACGCTCCACCGTTCGGGATGAAT
>JAITKH010000276.1 GCA_031278535.1 Planctomycetota bacterium
GATAAGGGGCGGCTTGCCAAGGATCACGAATACGGCTATAGATGAGGCGGTAAGGCATACCGCCACGGGAACGCCGATGATGAGCAGGAGGAAGAACAGGCCGAAAAGTATTCCCGTAATCATATCAGCCTCACCTTTTCGTCTTCCGGCTTTTCCGCGCCCTCTTTCATTGTTCCGACGGGGAAAAGGCATTCTCGCCAAACCAGAACAAGGCTTTCAAGGGCGCACATGGCGAACCCGAGAAATATGATCCCGTATACCATCCACATGGGAATGGACATGGCGGGGGACGTCTGGGATCCCTTTTGCATGCGCGCCGCAAAGTCCCAACAAATCTTCGTGGTCGCGAGATACACGGCGGTGGTGATGACGACTGCCGTCAGGCGGACGAAGCGGGAAACGCACGGCGGAAGGAGATTGACGAAGACATCGACGCCGAGATGGGCCTTCTCCCGCACCGCAATAGACATGCCGAAATAGATGCCCACCAACATGAGGTAACGGGCGGCCTCCTCGCCCCAGAAGAATGGGATTTTGAGGACGAAACGCATGGCTATTGCGGCCAGCACAACAAAAAACATGCCGACGAAGCTGGCGCCTGAAATACTGGAATTTATGATATCGAGGGTCTTTTCCATCCCCCGGATAAACTTCCCGGCAATCGAATCGGCCGAGCCCGGCTCTGCACCCATTGCTTCGCGCTCCTTTCGAATTTGAACCCGCCTGCAACCACCAGGCTGTTCGGATTCCATTTGAGGAGGGGAAAACCTTTTTCCCCGCCGCGGAGCGGCTTGGGCTATTTGCTTAGAAAAGACTCGACCAAATCAACGTCTTCCTTATCGATTTTCGAACCAACGTAATTGGGCCAGATTTTTTCCTTCATTAGTCTGCTCCATGGCTCCTTGTCGGCGATAGTCGTGATCTCGACCCCTTCCTCGGCCATCTGCCTGAGGGCGCGCTCCTCGAATTCGCGGAAAAGAGCGCGCTGGTAGACCTTGACCTCGTTGGCCACATCCCGCATGAGCTGTTGCATATCCGGGGGCATGCTATCATAGGTTTCCTTGCTCATGATGAGCGGGGCTGGACTGTAAATCGCGTCTGTCAGGGTGAAATACTTGGCGACAGTGTAGAGTTTGCTCGTGAAGATGGTGACGATAGGATTGGACGTACCGTCGACGGTGCCGTTCTGGATGGAAGTGAACACCTCGCTCCAGGCCATTGGAACCGGATTGGCGTCTAGAGCCTTAATCATCTCCATGAACAGGACGTTTTCCATGACACGGATGCTCATGCCCTTGGCGTCCTCAATCTTGGTTATGGGGCGGCGATTTTGCAGGAGGTGGAAATAGCCGACTTCCCAGAAGGAGAGGCCGATCATGTCGTGATCCTCGAGGGATGCCAGCTTGTCGATACCGAACTGTCCGTCCAGTGCGGCATAGGCGTGATCCTTGGTGACGAACAGGTAGGGAAGATCGAAGACCAGGAAGTCCTGCGTGAAGTTGGCCAGCGGGGCGGTGGCGCCGATGGCCAAATCGACCGTCCCTATCTGGCAACCCTCGAACAGGTCCCGCTCGTTCCCGAGTTGGGAATTGGGATAGATTTCCAGGGTGATTCTGCCGCCGGATCGTTTTTTCAGCTCCTCATCCATCCTTTGATACCCCAGATGATAAGGATGATCGACGGGCAGAACATGCCCGGCCTTGAGAACCCACTCAGCCGAACCGGCGCGGACGGAAGAAATTCCAAGGCCGATCACCGCCACCAACACGAGCACCACGCATTTCCTCGCCATTTCGTCTTTTCCTCCTATGAAAGGGATTTGCTCTTCTCAATAAAACACCAAAAAAACGAATCCCGCCTTCCTACCGCGACGGGGTTCCCGTTTACGCGCCCTTCGCCATCATGTCGGGCAGGAACATGATAATCTGCGGTACGGCCATCAAAACGACGAGGACCCCCAAGGCGGCAAGTATATAAACCAACAGATCCTTGCCGAAAACATTTTCGATGGTCGTCTTCCTGAGTCCCGCCGCGACGTACAGGTTGAGCCCGACTGGAGGGGTGACCAAGCCAATGCCGAGGGTGATGATCATGATGACGCCGAAGGCGACGGGATTGACGTCATACTCCTTCAAGACGGGAACAAATATCGGGGTCAGGATAACGACGGCCGGCACCACGTCCATGAACGTTCCGACGACGAGGAGCAGGATGGTGACCAGCACCAGGAATCCAGCCTGGCTTTTGGACACGCCGAGAATCCATTCGGCTACCTGCATCGGAATCATCTCCCGGGTCATGATGAGACCGAAAACCGTCGCTCCCGCGATGACGAAAAAGAGCATGGCAGTGGTGGTCACCGCGCCGCGCAAGATATCCTTGATAATGTCGAAGTTGATTTCTCGGTACACAAAAACGCCGACGAAAAGGCCGTACAGGCAGGCCACGGACGACGCTTCGGTGGGGGTGAACACGCCGCCGTAGATGCCGCCCAGGATGATGAACGGCATAATCAGCGCCCATATGGCATCGGCGAAGGTCACCCAAACCTCGCGCAGACTGAAGGAACGGGCGACGTTCAGGTGTTTCTTTCCATACCACAGGGAATAAACCGACATCCCGGCCGCGAGCATGAAACCGGGAAGAAATCCACCCATGAACACTTCACCGATTGAGACGCTTGCCGACAGACCGTAAATCACCATGGGGATGCTTGGAGGCACGATAATGCCTAAAACGCCGGCGATGGCGACGGTGGCAAGGGTGAACTTCAACGGATACCCTTCCTCAAGCATGGCCGGTACCAAAATGCTGCCCATAGCCGCGACGGTGGCGGCGGCGGAACCTGAAATCGCTCCGAAAAACGCCGAAGCCAAAAAGACGACGATGGCCAGGCCACCGGGAAGCCAGCCAACTAGGGAATTGGCGAAATTGACCAGTCTTTTCGAAACGCCGCCCTTGTCCAGGAGGCCGCCGGCCATCATGAAGAAGGGGATGGCCATCAGTCCGTAGGAGTCGAAGGATGCGAATATTTTCTGGGGGATGACGATGAGGGGCATGCCGGTGTGGTAAAGCGGGATGACAGAGGACAGAATGAGCGCCAGGGCGATGGGAACCCCGAACGCAAGCAGGATGAAAAACACGGAGAACAAAACCAATGTCATCCTTGAATCCCTTTCCTAGTGTTCCACAAAGTCTCGATCTTTGCTTGAGACTTTGCGGGGAGGGTCTCCGGTTTATCCGGTTTCCGCCTCTGGGGAAGTGAATTCCCCCTGAGGCATTGACGGTCGATTCCAGAGCAAACGGGTTTCGCCATCCACAGGTTTCGTTTTTTTCAGATCACTAGGGCGACGCGGCCCGGTTTTCACCCCAAATGCATGGTGTCGGCGCTTCCCCTTTGTTTTTCCGCCATTGGAGTCGAGAAAAGCCGAAATAACATGTTTAGGCTTTCGACCGCGCTCATGACAAAACCAATCGCCAGAATGGCGTACATGACATACATGGGGAGGTCCAAGGCCGGCGACTTCTGTCCGAACCGATAATTTCTCATGGTGAAACTATAAGCGCAATAAGAAATAAGCGAATAGGCGAAAATACAGATCAGAGAAGCGACGACATCCATAATCCGGCCGACGAGCGGCGGAACGGCGGAAACTATCATGGTGACTCCGAGATGCGCCTTTTCCCGCACTCCCTGCCCAATGCCCAACGCCACGGCGACAACCATCAGATAGCGCGATATCTCCTCTCCCCATGGGAAAGGCGCCTGGATAATGAAACGCATGGCCACACCCGCCAGGACGAATATGCTCATGAGGACGAAACACACGATGGACAGGTAATTGGGCAATGTTTCCATATAGCGGCACAATCTGTCGAAATATCGGGAAATCGTTCGCATTCGTTACGTCCTTACCTGTGCCGGAATGGATTCCTTTGGAAAATTCGCACCGTCTTCTCCGAGGCACACCCTGGGAACATTCGCAAAGGTCGGGCGTTAGGGACGTTTGCGATCAGCCACCTGCCATTAACCCGCCGGATACCCGCGAACGTTCCCTTCACTATCTCGCCATGCTTCAGTTTACCAGTACCCTGACTTTTTCAACCAACTCTGGCTTGACCTTGTCGGGAACCAATAGCTTGACCACGGCGTCGGTGCCGGCATTGTCGAACCAAATTTTCTTGTCCACTTCGACGATGGTCGAACCGTCCTTCTTCATTTGCTCGATCTGGGCATCCTCGTTGTCAGTAAGGAGCTTGCGCATGTAGTCGCGGCCTTCGTCCGCGCATCGCTGGAGAATTCCCTGGAGATCCCCGGGCATCGCCTCCCATTTGTCCAAGCTCATGATCAGGGGCGTCGGGCAGTACCAGTTCTGGGTGCGGGACACGTAGGGAGCGACCAGATGGAATTTGCTGGTGTAGATGGAGGCGATGGGGATCAGGGTCCCGTCGACGGTGCCGTTTTGGAGGGCGGTGTAAATTTCGCCGTAGGCCATGGGAACCGGGTTGGCACCGAGAGCGGAGAAGTAGGCTATGTAGGCGGGATTTTCCATGGTGCGAATGTTCAGCCCCTTGAGATCCTCGGGAGTGTTGAGCGGTCGTTTGGAATCGAAAATGTTGAAAAAGCCGGTTTCCCAAAACGCCAGACCCTTGATATTCTGTTGGGCGAGGCCGTCCATCATCGCCTTGCCGTCTGGACCGTCGAGAAATTTGTAGGCGTGCGCTTTGCTGACAAAGAGGGCTGGGATGTCGAAAATATAGAAATTACTGTCGAAACTGGCCAGGGGAGCCGTGACCAAGGCAATGTCGATGGTACCCATCTGGCAGGCTTCGGCTAGTTCGCGCTCGCCGCCAAGCTGTGAAGAGGGGAAGACGTCGAGACCGATGCGCCCGCCGCTCCGTTCCTCGACCAATTCCTTCATTTTGAGGAGACCGAGGTTGTAAGGATGGTCCGGCGCCAGGACGTGTCCGGCCTTGAGTTGGAATTCGGCGGCCGCAGCGGAAGTCAGCAAGCCGGCAAAACACAAAATTGTGGCGGATAGTGACATTCTTCTCATCAACGTGATTCCTCCTGTAAAGAATGGTTTTAGAACCTATGGCATCAACTCCTCCCGGTTGCGACGGGATAGGATGGATGGCCAAACACCTTCGGATCATGGCAGGGAAGTATCTTCAGTCCCATTTTTTTTACCCGTTTTAGACTTGCATAATACGTCACCAGATCGGTATGAAAGGCGCTTGGGAGCATGGGGGTGTTCTCATAGCATTCAAACAGTCCCATGAGATCGCCTACAATCATGTATTTTTCGGACGAAGTATCGACGATGACGCATTGGGATCCCGGACTGTGGCCGGGGGTGACGATGAGGGAAATCCCGGGGAACAATTCTTTTTCTCCATCCAAAATCTCATACTCGGTCTGGAAGATAAGCGGCAGATCGTAAGAGTTCATATGGGGTTCTATCGGGGCGACCGCATACTG
>JAITKH010000336.1 GCA_031278535.1 Planctomycetota bacterium
CGCCGCCGCCAGTCCGCGCATCGGCCAGCCGTTCGGGAACATGGCCACGACGGTCTTGAGGCGAGCGCCGGGAGGCGAGGGCGGCGCGACCGATTGCGGCTTCTGAATAAGCATTTCGCCTTTGCCCAGCAAAAGCCATTCAACAGAATGCCCTGCTTCATCCAGATACCGTAATGCAGACGATTCTGGAATGCTACCTTCCGCAAATAGCCTTATGCGGCTTTCATTTTTAATGCCGAATTTATCCGCAATTCGCTGACGAGAAAGTCCCGTTCTTCCCTATTATCCCCGTCCCGGAAACCCCCGCAACCAAAAAGCGGCGTCCCTGTCCCGGAACCATAGTGCGTCTGGATTGTCGTCAGAAGACGATTTTGTCTTACGCCGAGGATGAAAACCGCCTTCTCGAGTTTCTCAAGGGGAATTGTAATGCGTCGGCGCCGGGACACGATTTTCTTGCTTGAATTACAGTCCGCCATGCATATTATGAATGCGTCCGCTTTCTGTTGGGGCGATTGTTTCGGGAAGATGAAGCCAGGCGCTGCGGCGAAGGGTTTTGCCGCCGGAATACAAGGGAAAAATGCCACAGGCTGAAAAGCGCGGAGGGGCACGGCACATGAAAACCACAGACGACCGGATTGCCGGGGCGATACTCGCCGGAGAGACGTTTCTCGGAATTGAGCTGGGGTCCACCCGCATCAAGGCGGTATTGGTTGGCAGGGACCACGAACCTGTCGCGACGGGCGGCCATGATTGGGAGAACCGGCTGGAAAACGGCGTCTGGACGTACAGCCTTGAAGACGTATGGACGGGGCTGCAGGCGTGTTTCGCGGCCCTGTCGAAGGATGTTGCGGCCCGTTACGGCGCCGCTCTTCGCTCGACGGGAGCCATCGGCATATCGGCGATGATGCACGGCTACCTGGCTTTTGACGGGGACGGCCGCCTGCTTGCGCCGTTCCGCACCTGGCGCAACACGACGACGGGAGAAGCCGCCGATGCGCTTACCAGGGAGTTCTCGTTCAATATCCCCCAGCGCTGGAGCATCGCCCACCTGTACCAGGCCATTCTGGACAGGGAGCCCCATGTCAGGGACCTCGCTTTTCTGACGACGCTTGCCGGCTATGTTCACCGGCGGCTCACGGGACGGAAGGCGCTCGGCGTAGGGGACGCCTCCGGCATGTTTCCCATAGACAGCGCGACGAATGACTGGAATGCCCGGATGATTGGCGCCTTCAACGCGCTTGTCGCCGGCGAGGGGTACGCGTGGAGGCTGGAAGGAATCCTTCCCGCCGTGCTGACGGCGGGCGAGAACGCGGGAACGCTCACTCCCGAAGGCGCACGGCTGCTGGATCCATCGGCGACGCTTGAGGCGGGCATCCCGCTTTGTCCGCCCGAGGGAGACGCGGGGACGGGCATGGTCGCCACAAACAGCGTGGCCGAACGGACCGGAAACATTTCCGCGGGCACGTCGATATTTGCGATGGTCGTGCTGGAAAAGGAACTGTCCCGCGTGTATCCGGAAATCGACCTGGTGACGACCCCGTCCGGAAAGCCGGTGGCGATGGCGCATTGCAACAATTGCACCACAGATCTTGACGCCTGGGTGCGGCTCTTTGAGGAGGTCATCGGTCTGGCCGGCGGGAAGTTCGGACGCGGCGCCTTGTACGACGCGTTGTACCGCAAGGCGGAGGAAGGGGATGCCGATTGCGGCGGCCTTTTGGCCTATAATTACTATGGCGGCGAACCGATTACCGGCCTGATGGAGGGGCGGCCGCTGTTTATGCGAAAGCCCGACAGCCGTTTTACCCTCGCCAACTTCATGCGCACCCTCCTTTTTTCCTCTATGGGGACGTTGAAGCTGGGCATGGATATTCTCACGGAGAAGGAGCATGTCCGCATCGAGCGGCTTCTCGGGCACGGCGGACTTTTCAAGACGAAGGACGTGGGCCAGCGGTTTATGAGCGCGGCGCTTTCCACTCCCGTCGCCGTGATGGAATCGGCGGGAGAGGGCGGCGCCTGGGGCATCGCACTGCTTGCGGCCTATATGCGGCGGAAGCGGAACGGCGAGACGCTCGAGGCGTACCTTGCCGACAAGGCGTTTGCCGGAAACGCGGGAATTTGCGTCGAACCGGATCCGCGGGATGCGCAGGGTTTTCTGGCGTTCATGCGCGGCTATGCGGAGGGGCTTCCGGTCGAGCGGGCCGCCGTCAAGCATATGCGTTGAGGCATCGCCTCGATTTTCATCATCCCGAAACGGCCGGTTCACTGCCGATCCCGAATCTCCGGGTCTTCCCCGAGTCTGGCTTGGACCGCTTCGGCATGGGCCGACAGGCCTTCGGCCCGGGCCAGAAGGGCAATGCCCGGTCCGGTCCGGCGAAGCCGTTCCCGGGTGTATTCGAGTATCGACATGTCCTTCTGGAAGTCGGCGACTCCGAGGCTTGAGGCAAAGCGGGCGGCGCCGGCGGTCGGGAGGACATGGTTGGTGCCGGCAAAATAGTCGCCCACCGGTTCGGGGGACCAGGGGCCCAGGAAGACGGCGCCCGCGTTCACCACCCGGGGAAGGAGTCTCGCCGGTTCCCGCGTCATCAACTCCAAATGTTCCGGCGCCAAAACATTGGCGACATCCAGCGCTTGTTCGATGTCGTTGACGATGAAAATCGCCCCGTGGCGCGACAGCGCCAGGCGCGCCGCGGCGCTCCGGGAGAGACCGGACAGGCGCCGTTGTGTCTCTTCGGCAACCGCCTGGGCCAGTTCGGCCGAATCGGTCAGGACCACCCCGGCCTCGTGTCCGGATCCATGTTCGGCCTGCGAAAGGAGATCGGCGGCGACGAACCCGGGGTCGGCTCCGGAATCGGCGATTATCGCGATTTCAGACGGGCCGGCCGGGGTGTCGATGCCGACGGCGCCGAATACCTGGCGTTTGGCCGCGACCACATAGGCGTTGCCGGGACCGACGATTTTGTCCACCCTCCGCACCGGTCCGGCCCCGTAGGCCAGGGCCGCCACGGCATGCGCGCCGCCCATCCGCCATATTTCCTCGATTCCGAGCAGGCCGGCCACAGCCAGCATTTTCGGGGAAACGCTCCCGTTCCGCTCTGGGGGGATGGCCAGAGCTATTTCCCTGACGCCGGCCAGCTTTGCTGGAACCACGTTCATGATAATTGAGGAAAAAAGCGGAGCCGAGCCGGCCGGACAGTAAACGCCGACCCGCGCCAGAGGCAGGACCCGCTTGGCGAGGCGGACGCCGTCGCCGTCGTCAAGGACATATCCCCGGCGAACCTGGGGGCGGTGAAATCGTTCGACATTTTCCGCCGCTGCCTTGACCCAGGAGAGGAAATCGTCACCGGTCTGACGCCGGGCGGCAGCAATCTCTCCGGCCCCGACCTTGAGCGCGTCCAGATCGGGCAGGGGGGCGTCGAATCGCCGCACGCAGGCAAGAAGGCCGGCCACCCCTCCCGTCCGCACCTCCCGAATAATCCCGGCAACCTGCGGACCGATATCAGCGTCAATATCGGCGCGGCCAAGAATGGCGAGAAAGACCGGATCGTCCGGCGAAAATATCCTTGGTTCGGGAAACATGGCGGTCAAACCTTCGTCTCCCGGCCGCCTAGAACGCCGTCCCGGTATTCGGCCCATTGTCGATCGGAAGTGACGAAGCTGAATCTGCCGCGCAAGTCGAGAAAGATGCGCCAGATGTCGCCGGACATGCGGGTGACTATTTTCAACCGGACAAGGTTATGGAGGAAATCGAACATCTGGACGTGGAACAGTTCCGATTCGCCCGATTCCGACCCTCGGGAACGATCGAAAGATTCCTGCACGGTGCGAAGGCCGTCGAGCAGGCGTGCCAGATCCGGGAGGCGGTCCATTGTCTCGGGGCGGCGAAGGGCCGGGCATTGGTAGATTTTCCGCATCAGGAGGCCGGGCGTGGCCTTGGCCTCGCGCAACAGGGATCCGGCCGACTCGATGGCCGCGGCGATGTTGTAGGTGGAAAGGGCGGTCTCGAAGGACACCACTTCGGGTTTGCCCGGCGCCAGGGCGGCCGAACCCCTCACACCCGCGGCTTCGCGCCCGAGCGACTTCAAGGCGTCGTCGGCGTCGTCGTCCGCGCCCATGGCTTGCAGGATGGCGGCGCGGAGATTGGCCGCCACCGGCACCATGCCTTCAGGCACCTCGAGGCGATCAAGCTGTTTCAACGCCTCGTGTGCGCCCGAAGTTCTTGCCTCAAGTTCCGTCTCCAGCCGGCGCACCAGGCGGTGCAGTTCGTCTATGAAAAGGGACGAGGCCTGGCCCGCGGTCTGGGCCTGCAGGGCCTGCAATTCCTTTTCCCGGTTCTCCAGTGCTCGCTGGATTCGCAGGCGCTCCATCCGCTCCGATTCCACTTCGTTCTTCAAGCGATCCGCTTCGAACCTGACGCGCCGGCTCTCGATGTCCACGCCTGTGGCCTGATTCCGGGTGCGGGAAAGTTCGGCCTTCAGGGCGTCGCACTCGGAGCGGAGGAGGGTTGTCTGGCTTTCCAACTCGCGATTTTTCGATTGGAGAGCCGTTTCCCGGCCGCGCCCTCCCTCTTCGATGGCGATTTTTTCCCCCTCCAATTCGCCCAATCGCCGGCGAATGCCTTCCAACTCGCTTTGGAGCGCCGTCCGTTCGCTTTCAAGACCGGAACGGCGGCGTTCCTCGGCCAAAGCCCGGGCACGCAACTCCTTGGCTTCGCTGTCGGCCGCAATCCAGGCTTGCATATAGCCGTTGGCTTTTTCCGACATGGCTGAAAGGAGGGAGGATATCTGGTTGGCGACGGAAGCCACTTCACCCGCGCCGTACAGGACGGTGTATCCCCGCCTTTCTCCCGCTCCCGGCTGCGGTAAAGCGAATGGCGGCGGAACAATCGGCGACGGCGCTTCCGGTTGCGGAGCCGCCAATGGAGCGACTTCGGCCGGCGCAGGTTCCGGAGCCGGCGGCGATTCGTTCCTGACCGGCGGCGGGGTGGCTTCGGTCACCTCCCTCAGCAATGCCTCCATATCCGCATCCATCGGCATCGGGGACGCGTCGTCGCCGGTTTCGGCATTCGGCGGCGCGTCGTCCTCCCCAAGG
>JAITKH010000351.1 GCA_031278535.1 Planctomycetota bacterium
ATGGCTTCCCGGCCCGGGGTACTGTATGCAGGACATATCGGCGCTGGATTCTCAATGGGTACTGGGAACGGATTCATGACGCCCTGTGCCGCGAAGTGCGAAAAAAAACGGACGCGACCCGGAGCCCAGCGCACTGATAATCGACTCGCAGTCTGTGAAAGCCGATGCTTGGGCCGAGGACACTGGCTATGACGCCGGGAAAAAGATCAAGGGCATCAAGCGCCACGTCATAGTCGATGTTCTCGGACTCCTGATCGGCATCGTCGTCCATTCGGCCGCCATTCAAGACCGCGATGGCGCCAAGCTTCTCCTGCTCCGCGTAAAAGCCGCCCGCCTCGGGTCAAACTTATCCGGGCGGATGGCGGCTATGCCGGGAAGCCCGTCAAGTGGGTCGGGGATGGGACATCCTGGACTCTTGACATAGTGAAGCGGAACGAATTACACACATTCAAGGTCCTGCCCAAACGCTGGATCGTGGAGCGGACATTCGGATGGCTGACGCACTGGCGTATCATGAATCGCCACCACGAACGCACGTACGATACGGCCGAAAACATTATGCGAGTCGCAATGACCAAGAACATGCCGCGCTATTTGGCGATGAGTGATTCAAAAGACAGCGCGGCTTAATTTGTCTACAGGCTCTTACCCTTGCTCCTTTGTCATGCGGTTACGGGAAAACTTCGAAACTACCATGGCGGATGGGCGTTGTCAGGAGGCAAACGCCTTTTTCAACGATCTTTGCCCTACTTCATACCGTGACCTGGGAACATGTCGGGTGTCCGGAGTGTCCATGGGAGTGTGCGCAGTTCGAACACGCGCCAAGTCGCCCACAACGCCTTCGCCTTCCTCCAACTTGCCGTTTCCGCACCTCCATAGTCGTCCCTGAAAAAATCCTGTTTTGCCCCCTCTGCATTCTCCAAGCGCGTGCCAGCCGCAATCCACGAGAGGTCATGCTCAGTAGATTCCGGATTGTTTCCCAGCTCCAGTTTGCAAGCTTTCCTGATTGGGAACCATGCGTTGATTCTTACGATCACTTATTTGAGGACATGAACCAGCGTTTTTAGTTGACAGGACTCCCGATGCCGTTATAGGTATCGTAAATTTCACTTTGGAGACGGAGTAGCCCGTGGGGAAAAATGTCGCCAATCTCGCGGGAATCGCCGCCCTGCTTGGATGGAGCATGAACGTCGCCATCACCCGGCAGCTTGCCGAGGCGGACATGTTCGGGCTGCCGTCCCTGTCCCTCCTGGTTTCCGGGACATTCCTCGTGTCGCTGGACGCCGCCTGCGGCAGGGGCAACCCGGCCACCGCCGGCGCCGATCCGAAATTCTGGCTGCTGGGCGGCGCCTCTTTCGTCCTCTACCTCGTCTGCTATATCTGCGGCCTGGCCGGAGCGGCATCGCGCGAGGTGTCCCTAGCCCTTGGCTTGGCGAATTATCTCTGGCCAGCGTTCATCCTGCTCCTCATGCCGTTGTTCTTCCCCTGCCGGCTCAGAGCCACATTTCTTTTGCCCGGCATCCTTCTCTGCCTGGTCGGCGTCACTGTCGCCTTCCTCCGGGATCTGGGCATGGGGACGCTGTGGCGCGAATGGGGGGAAAACGGCTTGTCCCTCATCGCGATGCTGGCCGCCGCCTTCCTCTGGGCCTTCTACTCGAACGCCGCCCGGAAATGGGGCGGGCAGGCGAACGGCGTCGGCTGGTTCCAACTGGCGGCCGGCCTCGTCTTCCTGGCGCTCTGGGCCGCCGGCGAAGGAGAACTCGGCCTCTCCGGATCCACGCTCCTCCCCTTTCTTCTCCACGCGATCGTGGTCAACGCCCTTTCCTACCTGCTTTGGGACATCGGGATCCGCCGGGGAGATCTTGACTTGCTGGGAATACTCGCCAACTTCCTGCCTGTGGGCTCGGTCCTGTTCGGTTTCTGGCATTTCGGGGGCGATCCGGGAAACGGCCTCTGGAGCGCCTGCCTGATGATTTCCCTCGGAGCCGTCTTCTGCCGGCGCGGGCTGTCCGCCGCCTGAGGACTGCCGCGATCCGGCGCCGGGAAATTGCGGCTTGCCCCTGCCATCCCGCAGCGTTATAATCGGATTCCGGACCCAAAATGCGGAGAAGCGCGGGGATATGGCCAAGGACAAGATCGTCATCGTCGACGACGACGAGTTTATGCGTGATAGCCTGATGGAAGCGTTGGATCGTCCCGGCGTTGTGCTCGCCGGCTTCGGTCGCGCCTCCGATGCCTTGGATGCGATCGCCGACGGGTCGGCGTCCCTCCTGCTCACAGACATGCGCATGCCGGAGATGGACGGCATGCGGCTCCTGGAGGAGGCTAGGCGCCTCGACCCCAGGCTCCCGGTGGTGATGATGACCGCTTTCGCCACCGTGGAGACGGCGGTGGAGGCTATGCGGCGCGGAGCCTTCGATTACGTGATGAAACCGTTCAAGGCCGAGGAAATCGAGGTGGCGGTGAACCGGGCTCTGGAGCACCGTCGTCTGCTTGCCGAGAACGAATATCTGAAGGACGAGCTGGCGAAAAAATTCCGGCCTGCCGACTTCGTCGGCGTGAGTCCGGCCATGCGGGTGGTGTTCGAGCGCATCCGCCAGGCGGCGCCTTCCTCAGCCACCGTCTTCATCCGGGGGGAATCCGGCACCGGCAAGGAATTGGCCGCCCGATCCATCCATGCCCAAAGCCCGAGGCGGGCGAAGCCGCTGGTCATGGTCAACTGCGCGGCCCTTTCGGCCGGCGTTCTTGAAAGCGAGCTTTTCGGCCACGAAAAGGGGGCCTTCACCGGTGCTGATCGCCGCCGCATCGGCCGCTTCGAGTTGGCCGACGGCGGCGCCATCTTCCTGGACGAAGTGTCGGAAACCGACTTGAACCTGCAGGGGAAGCTCCTCCGCGTCCTCCAGGAAAAGGAGTTTGAACGGGTGGGATCGTCCGAGACCATTTCCGCCGACGTCCGCATCATCGCCAGCTCCAACCGGGACATCGAAAAAGCTGTGGCGGCCGGAGAATTCCGGGAAGACCTTTTCTATCGCCTGAACGTCATCACCGTGGAGTTGCCTCCCCTCCGGCAGCGGCGGGAAGACATTCCGGCCCTGGCCCGGCACTTCCTCGAACGGTTCCGCCGGGAGGAGGGGGCGGCGGCGCGGGACATTTCGGAGGATGCCTTGGCGGCGCTCGTCCGCTACGACTGGCCAGGGAACGTCCGGGAACTTGCCAATGTCATGGAACGGCTGGTGGTATTGGGGCGGGACGAGATCATTGGGATCG
>JAITKH010000105.1 GCA_031278535.1 Planctomycetota bacterium
CCGGCCCGGACGGACGCGGAAATCATGGAATTGGGCGATATAAAAAAAATATTTAAAATATATTTGACAATATTTTTTTTATATGATATGATGCGAATGTGTTGGAGGGATAACGTATGGAAATTGCTGAAGAGATGGCGAAGGACGGCTGGTCGCCGGCGCCGGCCGTTGAGTCGGAATCTCCGGCCCTGTTCAGGAAATTGACCGGGGAACTGGCCGACAGACGCTACGCGTTGGGACGGATCCTGGACAAAGGGGTGTCTCCCGACGAATTCAAAAAAGGGCGGGCGCTTCTCGCCGCGTATGACGCTGCCTTGGCGGGTCTTGAGAAAGCGAGGGGCAAACGTACGGGCAGGCGGTGATTTTTCGCTTTTCGGAGATCGAAACCGGAGGTAACATCATGAGCGATTTCAATATTCGAACTCAGATTATGGGTACGGGGCTGGATGGGATCGAGAAGATGGGGGGGCAGTTGACCAAGAACATCGACAACGCCGATTCCATGAACCAAGTGGACATGATCAGGCTTCAACAGCAAATGACGGCGTACAACAACACCATTTCCATGATGTCTACCATGTTGAAAAGCCTCGGCGATACGGATAAGGAAGTGATTCGCGCCATGTGATCCGCCGCGTGTTCCGTTCGGGCTCGCGCATTTTCGCCCGCCGGATTCATGAAGGGTGGGAAGGTTTGCTGAAAGGCGATTGCGCTATGACTGCATCGAGCATAGACAGGATGGCCTTGGCGAAGATAGGTTTTTTCCTTTGCCGGGAAGGGTTGGTCGCCGAGGCCGGGGATGTTTTCCGGGGACTGGCCGAGTCGGCTCCCGAACGCGACGGCCCCGCCGCCGGCATGGCGCTATGCCTAATCATCAAGGGCGATTCCGAAGGCGCGGTGAAGCTTTTGGACCGGCATTTGGCGAAGGGCGACAAGTGCGCCATCCCGGGCCAATTGAATCTGTACAAGCTGCTCGCGCTGGGAATGGCTGGGCGCATCCGGGATGCCGAGAACCTGCGCGGCGAAATGGAGCGGAAGGGGTTCGCCGAGATCGCGCGGAAAGCCGACGCGATCCTCGATGAAGTGAAAAAGATCAAGACGCCGTAACCGTTGTTTAATGCCATTTTTCTTTCATTTTGGCCAATTTTCGTAATCCATTCATCCCCGCATGGTGAGCGTATGGTTTTCGGGTCTTGTATCACCTCCAGTCAGGCGTTGCTGGCGATCCGTGCTGGGCGGAAACGTGCCGCCAGAGCGGGGAACGAAGCGTCAACAAGGAACGTCGTTCCCGCGAACGCGGGAATCTGGAGGACGGTTCAAAAGAGGAACGGACTCGGGTTGCCGAATGCCCCCGCCGCCGCCACGCGCCGCCGGCGGGGACGTGCCGGACGGGATCAACGGAAAATGGTATAAGGAGATATTCGATGACTTCCGGAATAGGCGGCATGGATCCCGGCGCGTTGCAACGCAAGGCGCTGGAGGCGGCCGAACAGGCTGGACGCGACGCAAGCGCCGGAGACGGGATCCCGGCGAACGCCGGAGAATCCGACGTTGCCCGTTTTCAGGCGGCGATGGATTCGCCGGCGCAGCGGGATGTTTTTCCCCCGGGGCCGGCGGCCGAAGGGATGTCCTCTTCCCGGACCCAGGGAGTGGGCGACCGCATTCTTCAGGGCGTGCGGTCCGTTAGCGAAACCGTCCAGGCCGGAAGGAAGGAAGCCGTCGGCATCATGATGAAGCAGGACGTCACCCAGGCCGACCTGCTGCGGGCGAATTTCTCCATGATCGAGTCGAGCGCCCTGGTTTCCGGCATTTCCAAAACAACTGAAAAAATCACCCAGGGCCTCAAAACCCTGCAACAGGGATAGGGAATGGCTGTGGCGGAAAGAATTGCCAGGCGGTTTGCGCTTTTCCTGTGTCTGCCGGCGCTGCTGTTCGTCTGTGGCTGCCAGGTACAATTGTTCGGCGCCCTTGGCGAGAGCGAGGCCAATCAGGTTCTCGCCGTTCTGCTGGACGCCGGACTGGCGGCGGAAAAACGCCCGGGCGAAGAGGGCGTCTTCAGCGTGTTCGTCGAGGAGACGGAATTCGCGGCCGCGATCCGGATGCTGGACGGCAAGGGCCTGCCGACCAGGCGCTACGACGATTTCGGGAACGTTTTCGGCAAGATGGCGATGTTCTCCACCCCGCTGGAGGAAAAGGCCAGGTATCTCTATGCCATGCAGGAGGAACTGGCGCATACCGTATCCGAGATAGACGGCGTTCTCTCGGCGCGGGTGCATCTGGTGCTTCCGGAACAGGATCAGCTCGGACGAACCCTCCAGACGCCTTCCGCGGCCGTTTTCATCAAGTACGTCGACGACGATCGGCATGATTCGGTGTCGCAGCGGACGGAGATACGCCGCTTGGTGGCCGCCGGGGTTCCCAACCTCGACGAGGAAAGGATCGTGGTGAGCTTCTTTCCCGGGGCCGACGAGTCCTCCATCGCGCTTTCCCGTCCGCCGTGGAAAAAAGTCCTCGGCCTGAAGCTCGACGAAGACTCGGCGTCGCGGTTGTGGTGGATGCTTGGCGGCGTCGCCGGAGCCATGCTGCTGGAGGCGGCGCTCCTCGTCTTCCTCCTGCGCAAGGGCGGGAAATGACCCCCGCCGCACTGGATTCCTTCCGCCGCTGGCGGCCGCTCCTGGACGGGCTGGCCGCCGGGGTGCATCCCCTCCGCTGGAGCGCGGCCGGAATCGGCGCCGGCGCGGCCGCTACTTTGACGGCGAATCCGCGGGCGCGGCGCCTCCTGTCCCTGAGGCTCGATTGGATGGGCGGAAACGCCCCCGGAAATCCGGATGCCTGGCCCGACTGGGCGGCATGGGAGGACGCGGATCCGGCGGCCTTGCTTCCAGGCGCGGAATTGGAACGCTGCGGCTTGCGGTTCGGGGCGTCCCTGTTCCGCCGTCGCGTCGCGATGCTGGTCATGAGAAAGGATGTGGCGGCGTTCAAGGCGGCCGCCGGCACGGACGCCTACTTTTTCGCCCTGCGGCAGGCGCTGCTGGCCAAGAAAAGCGCCGGCGCGTCCCTTGAACGGGTGGGAGAGGGCGAATTGCCCGGCATCGCCGTCCGCGCCGCCGGACTCGGCCTCGCGGCCTGGCTCGGCTTCCTGCCGGCCGGCCTGGCTTTTCGGGTGGCGCTGAAGCTGCCGCCTTCGATCGACGCCGCCGGTACCGAGGTCGCCGCCTGGCCGGAGGCGGAGCGGGCGGGCTGGCGGGAGGCTTTGGCGGAGATCGTTTCGTTGACTGTTGGGCGGGCGTGACGGGGGCATCTGCCGTGGCGATGCTGCTGATAAAGGACAGCGTGGTTCCGGAACCCGGAACGATGGTGTTGAAAGCCGGCGAATACGCGGTCATGGCCGAGGCCAACGCGGTTCTCGCCCAGGCTTCCGCCCGGGCGGGGGAGATCGTCGCCCTGGCGGAGGCGGATGCCGAGGCGGAGCGGCGCCGGGGGTACGAGGCCGGCGTCGCGGAAGGCAAGGCCGAGGTTGCCGAGCGCATGTTCGAGACCATGGCCGCGTCGGTGGAGCATTTGTCCGGAATGGAGTCGACGCTGGTGGATTTGGTCATGCGTTCGCTGCGGACCGTTTTGGGCACGTTCGATCGCGAGGAACTGGCGGTGGAGACGGTCCGCCACGCCCTGAGGCTGGTGCGGGACGAGAAGCGGGTGGTTTTGCGGGTTGCGGCCGCCGATGCGGACTGCGTGGCGAAGCGGCTCGATGAAATCGTCAGGCGCTATCCCGGCATGGGGCGGGTCGATCTCGTGCCCGACGCTTCCCTCGGGTCCGGCGGCTGCGTCATGGAAACGGAGATCGGGGTCATCGACGCCAGCCTCGACCGCCAGTTGGCGATGATAGAGAATTCCTTTCGCAGGCAATTGGAGGAGAGGCGCGGCTGATGCCGATGTTCGATCAACTCTCCGAATCCATGATCCAGGGATTGGCCGAGCTGACGCCGGTCGAGGTGCGCGGCCGCGTCACCCAGGTGGTGGGGACGATCCTCAAGGCAGTCGTTCCGGGGGTGAAAATCGGCGAGCTGGTCACCTTGAAAAACCCCCATGACGAGAAATGGGAACTGAAGGCGGAATGCGTCGGCTTTGCCGGGCAGGCGGCGATCCTCACCCCGTTGGGCGAACTGTCGGGCGTGAGTTCTTCCACGGTGGTGATAAGCTCCGGCAAGGTGCACACCATTCCGGTGGGTCCCGATCTCAGGGGAAGGGTGATCGACGGCCTCGGCAATCCGATCGACGGCGGACCGCCGCTGAAACCCGAGACTCATTACCCGGTGTACGCCCCGCCGCCGAACCCCATGACCAGAAAGGTCATCGACACGCCGATGCCGATGGGGCTCCGGGTCCTGGACGGGTTGCTCACCTGCGGCGAGGGGCAGCGGATGGGCATTTTCGCGGCGGCGGGCGGCGGCAAGTCGACGCTCCTGTCATGCCTGGTGAAGGGCGCGGCCGCCGATGTCGTAATCCTGGCGCTTATCGGCGAGCGCGGCCGCGAGGTGCGCGAATTCATCGAGCACGATCTCGGCCCGGAGGGCATGAAAAAGGCGATTCTCGTTGTCGCCACCTCCGATCGCCCGTCCATGGAGCGGTTGAAGGCAAGCTACGTGGCGACGGCCATAGCCGAATATTTCCGCGATCAGGGCGGAAAGGTGCTGCTGATGATGGACTCGGTGACCCGCTTCGGGAGGGCCTTGAGGGAAATCGGCCTGGCTTCCGGCGAACCCCCGGCGCGGCGCGGCTTTCCGCCCTCCGTGTTCAGCAGCCTGCCGAAATTGATGGAGCGGGCGGGCAATTCCGACAAAGGCTCGATAACCGCCCTCTATACCGTGCTGGTCGAGGGCGACGACATGACCGAGCCCATCGCCGACGAGACCCGGTCCATTCTCGACGGGCACATCATCCTGTCGCGCCAGTTGGGAGCGGCCAACCATTATCCCGCCATCGACGTTCTGGCCTCGGTCAGCCGCTGCATGGGGGCGGTGACCAACCCCGAGCACCGCGCCGCGGCCAACCGTTTCCGGCAGCTTCTCGCCAAGTACCGCGACGTCGAGCTCCTGGTGCAGATCGGCGAATACAAATCCGGCCAGGACGCGCTCGCCGACGAGGCGATAGGCAAGAGGGATCGGCTGAACGGGTTTTTGCGCCAGGGGCTGAATGAAAGAAGCACGCTGAAGGAGGCCGTCGCCGGCATGAAGTCGCTGGTGGCCTGATGGCCCGGTATCCCCTTGAGCCGCTCCTGGTCGCCAGGCGCTACCGCGAGGCGGCGGCGGCGCGCGAAACGCTGCTGGCGCGGAGGCGGGTCGAGGAGGCCCGGGAGGCCGAGGCGGCGGCGCGCGAAAAACTGCTCCGCTACCGGGAATGGCGGCCGGCGGAAGAGAACCGGCTGTTCGGGACGGTGCGGGGAAGGGCGATTCCCCGGGAAGATCTCGACCGCCATCTGGAAGACGTTCGGGCGCTTCGTCGCGCCGAGTTGAATCTGGAGGATGCCTGTCGGGAAGCCGAAAAGGCCGTTGCCGCCCGCATGGGCGAGTTGGATGAGGCGAAGCGGCGACAGGCGGACGCGGTTCGGGATTTGCGGAAAATGGACGCCCATCGCGACATCTGGCGAAAGGAGGAGGCCCGGAGGCTCGAACTGGCCGAGGAGGCGGAATTGGAGGATTTCAGCGGCGCCCGCTCCGACATGGCCGGAGACGATGGGGAGGACTATTGACATGGATGCCATGCGCTCCCGCGCGGCCGGGGAAACCCCGATGAAGGATGCGGCCAATCCCGGGACGCCGACGAAAGGCGACGAAAACGTGGTTTCCGAATCCGACGCCAGGCGGATGGGCGAGGCGCTCGAAGGAAAGGGCAAGCGCTCCAGAGAAGTGGCCGGCGGTGAGCGGCGGCGTGATCGTCCCGGGGAATTGGCCGCGCTGTTCCATCAGGCGTTGGACCGCCTCGGCGGGCAGGTCTCGACGCCGGCGGACGTTTCCCGGATCCCGAACGCCCCGGAGGCGCGGGGCGCGGACATGGCGGCGTCGGCGCGGTGCGGCGAGCTGGCGGATCGGATTCTGGCATCGGCCCCTGCCGCCGACGGTTCGGCCGAGGTGAGGATGGCGATCGACAAGCCGTGGCTCCCCGAAACCGAAGTGCGGCTGACATTGACGGCGGATTCGCGGCTCGAGGTGGAGTTCCGGACCGATTCGGTTGAGGCGCAGCGTTTTCTCTCGCCCAATCTCGAGACCCTTCGGGAAAGGTTGGCGGAAAAAAGCGGCGGCGGGGTCGCGGTGCGGCTGATGGAGGGTCCGCGCGAAAGCGGCGGGGTCGCGGTGCGGACGGCTGAGACTTCGCGCGAAGGCGGCGGCGACGGTCGCAGCCGCAACCGCCGCGAAGTGATCGAGGAACTTGACGAGGAATGAGAAGCATGGCGGGCCTGTTCACGCCAGTCGCACCAGCCGCGGCCCGGCTGGAAACGCTGCTTGCCCGTCATGCCAGCGGCTTGGCGTTCAAAGCCGGCGGAGCGGACTGGACTTTCTCCCCGGATGGGGAAAGAGGAGGCGTGCGCGGCGTGGTCGCTTACGGCCGCCTGGGCCAGTCCGAATGTTCCCTGTGGCTGGACGAGGCGGGATGGCGGGTGGCGGCGGCGGCGGCGCTGGAGGTCGGCCCGGAGGACGTGGCCGGATTGCCGCCGACCCTGGTCCTGGCCGCGCTCGAATGTTTTTTTCGCGACGCGCTGTCGAAGGTCGAGGCCGGCCTGGGGCTGCCGTGCTCCCTGTCCCGGGTCGAGGTGGGCGAGAGTCCGGCGCTGGCGTCGGTTTTGCCTTTCCGCTTGCGGCGCGGGGACGGGCTGGTCCTGTCGGGGGCGTGGGTCGCTCCGGAAGGGCAGTGGCGGGAAGCCCTGGAGGCGGCTTTGCGGCGCGTTGCCCCGCCGCCGGCGCCCCTGCCCGGCGACTTGACGCTGGAGGGCGTGGTTTCGGCGGGAATATGGAGGTTGCGCGCGGGAGATCTGAATCGCCTCGCCAGGGGCGATGTCGTCCTGGCGCCGCCGGCGGCGTCGCGGCATCTGACGGTGGGGCGGCGATTCCGGTTCGCCGCCGATTTCCAGAAAGGGAAGCTTGTGGCTGACGGCAAAAGCATGGCCGGCGCGGCCGGCGCCGCCGTCTCGGTTCCGGATGATGCCGCCCTGGCCGCGCTCGACGAGGCCGAGGTGGAATTGCGGGCCGAGGTGGGGAGGATGAACGTCACCCTGAACGAATTGCGGCGGCTTTCCGTGGGCGAGGTGGTCGAGTTCGCCACGCCGGTCGACTCTCCCGCGACTCTTGTGGCCGGGGGACGGGCGGTGGCGACGGGCGATCTGGTGGATGTCGGAGGCAGGGTCGGGGTGAGGGTTACCGCCTTGGGTCAAGGGCAGAAAGAGGATGTCTAGAGCGGCAAAGGATCCGGAGAGGGGCGGGAGATTTCGCGAAATCTGCGGCCTGCTCTTTCCCGGTCTGACCCGTACCGAAATCGCCCGGAAGTTGGGCGTCGTTTCTTCCGGCGCGATGCGCAACTGGGAAGCCGGATCGGGGTTCTCCAGTTCCACCCTGGCGCGGCTGGAAAAATTGGGCGCCTCCAGGGATTATCTTCTCGCCGGGGCCGGAACGCCCTTGGACGGCCCGGTTGAAAAGGCGCCGCCGCCCGTCCCTTCGCCGTCCCCGGCCGAAGCCCTGGCCGCGAACCTGCGGCATCTCCGGAAGGAGCGTTTTCGCGGTTGGGGCGGGCAGCGGCGCTTCGCGGAATTCCTGGGAATTTCGCCCAACGATCTCTGCGTCTACGAGTACGGCCGGGCGCTTCCCAACGAACAGCGGCTGGAGGACATGGCCACCAGGCTTGGATTCAAGCCGAATGAACTATTGAGGCTCCTGCCCGGGGTGAACCCCTCGTCGCTGCTGTCCAGGGCGGGAACGGACCTGCCGGGCGGCAAGGCGGATGAAGCGGCGCGGAACGGAGGGGTGGGACTCTTGCGGCGCGAAATGCTCCGCCTCGAGGCGATGAACGAGGTGCTTAGAGACCTGATCGCCTCGCAAGAGAAGCGCATTCGGGAATTGGAGGGAATGAACCTGGCGCTGCGCGGGATCGTTTACGCGGAAGAGACGCCCGCTGGCTCGGACCAGCGGCGCAAGGTTCTGGAAAGGCTGGGGTTGCTTTTCGCCGAACTGGCCGAGGGCCACGACATTTTCTGAATGGGGCGGGGATGCTGGGAATCGATCCGGTTGCAATGATGGTTGGCCTCGGCCTTCTGGCGCTGTTGCCGTTTCTGGCGGTGATGGTGACCAGTTACGTCAAGCTGGTCGTGGTTTTCGGCCTCCTCCGCAACGCCATGGGCATACAGCAGATCCCCCCCAACATGGTGGTGAACAGCATGGCCATCCTCCTGACCCTTTTCATAATGGCGCCGGTCGGCCAGGAGATGTACCGGACGGCGGCCGAATCGGGACTGGCCGGGATGCGGGGCGTCGGCGACCTCGACCCGTCGGCGCTGGACAAGGCGGCGGCGCCGTTGCGGGCTTTCCTGAAAAAGCATTCGCATCCGTCGATGCGCATTCTTTTCCTGCGCGCCGCCGCCCAGTTGTGGGGAGGGGACGAAACGCGCCTTCCCGACCCCGAAGGGCTGTTCATCCTCGCTCCCGCCTTCATGCTGACGGAGCTGACCGAGGCGTTCCAGGCCGGCTTCCTGCTCTACCTGCCCTTTGTCGTGGTGGATCTGGTGATTTCGAACATCCTGTTGGCGATGGGGATGATGATGGTGTCGCCGATGACCATCTCGCTCCCCTTCAAGCTCCTGATTTTCGTCATGATCAACGGCTGGACCAAAGTGATCGAAGGCCTGCTCTCGACCTATCGCTGAAACCGGAGTCCGCGCCGGAGGAGTACGGCCATGAACGAGGCCGACATTCTCAACATCACCAAGGAGGCGATGCTGCTGGTGCTCATCCTGTCGCTGCCGCCCATCGTCGTGGCCTCGGGCCTCGGCATCCTGGTCAGCCTGCTGCAGGCGATAACCCAAGTACAGGAGCAGACCTTCTCCTTCGCGGTGAAGCTGCTCGGGGTGACCGCCACCCTGGTCCTGTCGGCCTCCTGGCTGGGCCGGGAGCTTCTTGTCTATGCGGTCCGGCTTTTCGATCGGGTCGGCGGGCTGGGGGGATAGGCGCTTGTCCGACATGGCGGACGTCATCGCTCTCGCGGAAGACGGACGGCGCTTTCTGCTGCTGGCCGGGGTGGCCGTCGCCAGGCTGACCCCGATTTTCCAGATAACTCCCTTTCTCGGCGGCAAGATCATGGGAACGGTGGCCCGGGGGGCGCTGGGGTTTTCCCTGGCGGCGTTTCTCGTCCCCTGGCTGGCGGCGCACGCCCCGCCGGGGGAAATGGGCGCCGCGGAGCTGACGCCGATCATCGTCAAGGAGGCGTTGTTGGGGACCGTGTTCGGCTTTTTGTCCTCGCTCGCCTTTTCGGCCGCGTCCGGCGTCGGCTTCCTGGTCGACAACCAGCGCGGGCTTTCCATGTCGCAGGCGTCCGATCCCCTGACCGGGGAGGAAACCTCGATCCTGGGCGCCCTGGCGATGGAAACGCTGGTGATGGTGTTCATAGCCGGCGGCGGGCTGGCCCTGTTTTTCCAGGCCGTCCTGACCAGCTATTCCTTCTGGCCGCCGTTCTCTTTCTGGCCGGACTGGTCGGCCGGGCCGCTGTCGGAACTGGTTCTCGGGCAGTTCGGCTGGTACCTGGCGACCTTGCTGGCCCTGGCGGCGCCGATGCTCCTGGTGTGCTTCCTGGTCGATTTCGGCATGGGGCTGATGAACCGCTTCGCGCCGCAGTTGAATGTATTCTTCCTGGCCATGCCGATCAAGAGCGCGCTGTCGCTGGCGCTGATGACCGTCTACTGGGCGGGGATGATCGCCAGCCTGAAGGGCGGCACGCTGCGGCTGCCGGTTCTCTGGGACGCCCTGCGGCGGGTGATGTCGCTGGCGGCCTGAAAAGGCCAATTTTGCAAGTGTTATCGCCGGGTTGAACCGGCCGGGAGAGGGTGGATGGGCGGGGAAAAAACGGAGCAGCCGTCGGACAAGCGACTCCGCGACGCCCGGGAACAGGGGCAGGTGGCCAAGAGCCAGGAAATCCCCGCCGCGGCGGTGATCCTGGCTATGTTTGTTTTCGTCTGGGCGGGGTTCGATTTCATCTGCGACGAGACGAAAGGGGCCATGCTCTCGGCGATCGAAGCGCTGCCGTTTTCCTTCGACGAAGGGTTGGAGACGGTCGGCGGCGCGGTGGCGAGGCTGTTTCTCGCGATCGCGATTCCGGCGGTGATCCTGGCCGCGGCAGCCGGGGCGTTGGGGCATCTGGGGCAGACCGGTCTGCTCCTCGCCTTCAAGGCTGCCATGCCGAAGCTGGACAAATTGAACCCCAAGCAATGGTTTTCCAAGGTGTTCTCGATCAAGAACCTGATCGAGTTCATTCGTTCGATTCTCAAAATCGGCGTCGTGTGCGGCGTATTTTATCTCGTGTTCATGGACGCCCTGCCGCAGATTTTGCGGTTGCCGGGCCACGGAGTGGACGGATTCATGGTGGTTCTCGGGACGGTCATGCGCCAGACCGCCAGTTATTGCCTGGCCGCCTTCGCCGCCATCGCCGCCGTCGACTGGCTGTTCCAGCGGCGCCAGTTCCTCAAGGAAAACATGATGTCCAAGGAAGACGTCAAGAACGAATACAAGGAGATGGAGGGCGACCCGCACATCAAGGGCCAGCGCAAGCAGTTGCACCAGGAGATGGTCATGAGCGACCAGGCCGGGGCTGTCCGCCGGTCCGATGTCCTCGTCACCAATCCGGCCCACCTCGCCATCGCCATCGAGTACAAGGAGGGGAAGACGCCGTTGCCGGTGATTTTGGCCAAGGGCGAGGGCTACCTTGCCCAGCGGATGATGAAGATCGCGGAAGAGGCCGGCGTGCCCATAATGCGCAACGTTCCCCTGGCGCACGACTTGTGGGAGCAGGGGAAGGAGTTGGAATATATCCCGTCGGGCTTGATCGAGCCGGTGGCGGAGGTGTTGCGCTGGTTGCGGGAATTGCGCGACCGCGAAGGAGGATCGACATGAGCACGAACATATCCGGAACCAGGCTGGACGGCATGGCCGGATTTTCCCCGGCCGACGTGGGCGGAGAGGCCGCCCCGGTCAGGGGCGAATGGAACGGCCTGGCGGTGAGCGTTTCCGACGATCCGGCCAGCCTTCTCGCCGACGCGGCCGAGGAACTGACCTTCTCGGCGAGCGAAAAGGTGGAAAAGGATTTGTCGGAACGGAAAAAGCCGGAGAAAAGGGAAAGAATAAAGGAGGTCGTCCCGCCGCCGGAGGTCCTCCAGCAGATGCGGGAACGGCAGCGGGAAAGGTTACAGAAGCTCCTGGCCGAGATCAAGGCGTCCGGGGGCAATCCCGTCGCCTTCCGCCAGGCGCTTGACGGCTTTCCCGACCCGACCGATCGCCACGCCGCCCTGCTGTGGCTGGAAGAACAGTTGTCCGACGCCCCCGCGCTTGCCGGGGCGGCCGCTGTGGAACGCGAACGGCTGGAAGCGGAGGCGGGCCCGGAAATCCAGGCCGGCTACAACATCGGTGGGGTGGACGCCTCCGGCGTCGGCGGTCCGGAAGAGGGGCGCGACGCCTACCGACGGACCATTCTCGGGCAGGGAGGGATCTCGGCCATGCTCGAAGCCATCCTCGAGCGCTGCTCCGGGGACGGCTTCCAGGCCAAGGTGGATTTTCTCCGCCTGGCGGTGGGGGTGGATCTTTCGGCCGCCCTTCCTTCCATCGACAAGCGCGAACTCGAATCCATGAACAACGATCTCTTCCAGCTTCGGGCGCTGGGCAACTTCACCCGCGAATTCGGCGGCGATCTCGACAAGCTCCGGGAAAAGCGGGAAAAGCCGCCCCTCCCCGGCGCCGGGTTGGAAACGCTCCGCCTGATTTGCAAGGTCAAGGACGAACGCCTGATCGATCTGGGCGGGCTTGCATCCTGTCTTGCCCTGGAAAGGGAGCGCGATCCATCCTACGACGTACTGGCGCTTACCGGCGCGCACAACCTGATTCGCCGGCTGCCGGAGAGGCTTTTCGCCGGCGAGGATTCGCGCCAGCGTCTGCTGGCGGCGTCGCAAAAGCTTTTGGACGCCGCGGTCGATATGGAAGAGAGCATGGCGGAGGGCGAGGCATGACCGACGATCTGTTCCGCTCCCTGGCCGCCGATTTCGGCCACCGGCTGGGAATGGAGCGGCTGGAGCCGAATGCCTCGGGCTGCCTGGATCTGACCATCGAGCGGGCGGGGCGGCTGCAGATGGAGGAGGTGGAGGGAACGATCCTGGTTACGCTCGCCCGCTCCTGGCCGGACCATTCCGGACGAACCGCCCTGGCGGCGCTGTCGCTGTGCCACTGGCGGGAAAACCACCCCTGGCCGGTCCACGCCGGCGCCCTCGGCGAGGAATGGCTTTCCTTCACCGTCTGCATTCCGGTGCGGGAACTGGATTTGCCGGCTTTGGAAAAACAAATCGATTTCCTGGCCGGACTTCTGGATGCGGCGGAAAAGGCGGGCTGACGCATGGACGCAATCGGCGGTTTCGATCCGAGGCTGGGCGTGTCCGCCCTGATCCAGGGCCGGGAGGAGATCGGGCGGGCCAACCTGCCGGGGGCGGCGCGCCTCCTGCCGGAATCTCTGCCGGATCGGGCCGGCGCCCTGGTGTACGGGCGCCTCACCGATTCGGCCCTGTTGGAGGGCTTCGCTCCCTACCTCAGGATGGATTTGCGCCGCCGGGAGCTGCTTTCCCCGGACGTCTTTTTCGAAACGCTGGAGCAGGCGGCCGGGTCGTTCGAGCGGGAAGGGGAGGGGAAGGACGGGCAGCCGGGAGAGGGGCCGCTCGCCGGGACGGCCCGGCGTCTCCGGGAAATCCTGGCGGATCGCGAATTGTGCGAAGCGCTGCGAAAGCTTGTTCTCAAGGCGTAATGCCATTTTTCTTTATTTTCGGCTGATTTTGGTAATTCATTCATTTCCGCATGGCGGGCGTATGGTTTTCGGATCTTGTATCACCTCCAGCGGGGCGTTGCCGGCGGTACGCGCCGGACGGGAGCAAAGGGAAATGGTGCAAGCCATGGAAGAACGGGAACTGGAAGCGGCACGGCTTCTCGCGGGCGGGCTGATCGACGCGGGGAGGTTCGAGGCGGCGCGGGACATCCTGGCCGGCCTGATCGCGGCCAGTCCCGGCGATCTGTTCGCCCGGCGCAATCTGGTGCGGGTCCGCCTCGCCCTGGGCGACTACGCCGCCGCCGAGCCGGAGGCGCGGATCCTGGTCGAGCGCGCGTCCGGCCCGGATCGGGCGCCGGCGCGTTTTTTCCACGCCAACGCCCTCTGGGGCGCCGGCCGGATCGACGAATGCCGGCGCGAAGTGGAATTGTACGCGCGGGAACGGGCGACCCGGAGCGGGGCGCCGGAAACGAAAAAGGCGAAATAGGAGACAGACGGTCCGATGGGAAAACTGATCAAGGCGATAAACGCCTTCAACCGCCACAACGACATCGCGCTGGTGGCGCTCCTGATCTTCATCATCGGGCTGATGATCCTGCCCATCCCGACGGCGGTGATGGATTTGCTGATCGGAACCAATCTCGCCATTTCCATCACCATGCTCATGATCTCCATGTATATCCCGAGCTGCCTCGAATTCTCGGTCTTTCCCTCGCTTCTCCTCTTCACCACCCTGTTCCGGCTGTCGCTCAACATTTCCTCCACCCGCCTCATCCTGCTCAAGGCCGACGCCGGCGAAATCATCCGCACCTTCGGCAGCTTCGTGGCCGGCGGCAACCTGATCGTCGGCGGGGTCATCTTCCTCATCATCACCATCGTCCAGTTCCTGGTCATAGCCAAGGGCGCGGAGCGCGTTTCCGAGGTGGGCGCCCGCTTCACCCTCGACGCCATGCCGGGGAAGCAGATGTCCATCGACGCCGACATGCGGGCCGGCGTCATCAACATGGACGAGGCGCGCGTCCGCCGCGAACTGGTGTCGAAGGAAAGCCAGCTCTACGGCGCCATGGATGGGGCCATGAAGTTTGTCAAGGGGGACGCCATCGCCGGGCTTATCATCACCGGCATCAACGTGGTCGGCGGCGTCGCCATCGGCATTCTCCAGAAGGGCATGACCGCCGGCGAGGCCCTGACCAGGTACTCGATCCTCACCATCGGCGACGGCCTGGTGGGCCAGATCCCCGCCCTTATGATTTCCATCACCGCCGGCGTTATCGTCACCAGGGTGGCCGGGGCCAACTCCGAGAACCTCGGCGGCGACATCGGCAGCCAGTTCATGGCCCGTCCCAAGGCCATCCTCATCGCCGGCGTGATCCTGTTCCTGTTCGCCCTGGTGCCGGGCTTCCCGAAGCCGCAGCTTATC
>JAITKH010000116.1 GCA_031278535.1 Planctomycetota bacterium
AGCTTGCATACCGTATACATGGGATGCGGCGCCACCCCGCACAGGAAGCGTATTCTGTCGTCGCCGAGTTTTTCCGCGATGCCGGCCGCTTCCTCCCCGCCCCTGGCGTCGCTGAAAAGGGCGGACTCGCCCAAAACCATTCCCCGCGCGTCCAACGGCACTCCGGCCTCCCCGAACGACGACACGGAGACAGCTTCCATGGCGGCGACCCGGCGATTGTTTCCGATCACTTCGCGGAAAAGCGACTTCGCCGCCCTCCACACGGCATTGGCATCCAGGCTATGCCTTCCGCCCGACCTCGTGGCCGGATACGCCGCCCGCGCCCGCGCGATCAAACCGCCGTCGTCATACACCGACAGCTTGCAGCCGCTGGTTCCGAGATCCAGCCCTCCCAGAATGGTCAAGCCGGCTCTCCTTTTCGCCGCCGCAACAGGATGGAAAGCAGTCCTCCGTCTCCGGCGGCGTAAGAGTTCCTGATCGCGTCGAGGGAAACCGCCAGGAAGATGACCAGACCTTGGGCGAATGTCTGGTAGTAGGCGGAGACGTTGAGGAGATCCAGCGAGTTCTGGATCAACCCCATGATGATAATGCCGAGAAAGGTGCCCACCAGCCGTCCCTTGCCGCCGCAGGTCACGCTGGCGCCGCCGATGACGCAGGCGGTGATGGCCTGCATGTCCAGTCCCTGGGCGATAACGGCGGGAGCCGAATTGATGCGGGCCACCAGGATCAAGCCGGCGAAACTGGCCAGGGCGCCGCTGAGGACGTAGACCAGGATGATGACGCGGCTGTTGTTGACGCCGGCTATCCTGGTGGCTTGCGGATTGCCGCCCACGGCGTATATGGTCCGTCCGAGCCGCATTTTCCCCAGGAAAAACGCGAAGACCAGGAACAGGACGATCGTCCATATGACCGGCATGGGCACACCCAGTATTTTCCCGGCCCCGAACTCCAGGAATTCCTCGGGGAAACTGTGCAGCGGCTTGCCTTTGGAAAACACCAACTGCAACCCGCGGTTGATCTGTTCGAGAGCAAGGGTGGCGATCAGGGGCGGGATGCCGATGTAGGAGACGGCACAGCCGTTGATCACTCCCACCAACGCTCCTATGGCCAGGCAGATTAGCCCGGCCAACTGCCAGGGCACGCCGTTGAGCATGGCGAATGCGCATACCCATGCCGACATGGCCAAGGTGCCGCCGACCGAAAGGTTGATGCCGCCGGTGAGGATCACCATGGTCATGCCAATGGCCGTTATCCCATATACCGAAACGTATTGCACGATGTTCAGGAGATTGCCGGCCTTGAGAAAGTGCGGGGATGCCAGCGACATGAAGATTGAAAACCCGACAATTATGGCGAGAAGGACGAGTTGCTCGGTGAAATGACGGTACAAACGGATCATAATTCCCATGGTGCGGCCCTCAACTAATCATGTGCATGAGCGCGTTCTTGTCGACTTCGGATGCGTCCACCCTTTTCACGATCTCCCCTTTTTTCAATGCCACTATCTCGTCGCAGATCTCCAGCAACTCCTCCAGCTCCGACGAGAATATGAGTATCGACACGCCGTCCGCCGCCATGCCGGCCAGAATGCCGTAAATCTCGGACTTGGCAAAGACATCCACCCCGCGCGTGGGCTCGTCGAGAATAAAGAGACGGGGGACGCTGGCCACGCAACGGGCTATGATCACCTTCTGCTGATTGCCGCCGGAAAGGCTGGCCACCGCCTGTTCTATGGACGAACATTTCACCGCCATTCTGGCGGCCAAATCCCCGGCCAATCCATTCTGGCGCCGGCGATTCATCACTCCCAGGAAATTGGAAAGGCTGTGGAACATGGACAAGGTGGCGTTTTCCCGTATGGACAGGAGCGGGGCGAAACCTTCGGCCTTGCGATCCTCCGAGAGAAACGCCACGCCTCTTCGCATCATCGATCCGGGGGTTATGGAACGCAACCGTTCGCCATGCATCCGGATCGTACCCGAATCGAAGGGATCGAGCCCGAAAACAGCCCGGGCCAACTCGGTCTTGCCGGCTCCCAGAAGCCCGCACACGCCAAGGATGTCCCCGCGACGCACCTTCATGTCAATTCCGCGAAAGCGGTTGCCGCCGCACAAGTTCTCGAGCTCGAGTATGACGGCGGCGGTCCCGGACAAACGCCGTGCGCCATCCTCCCGCCTGCGGATGGTTTTTCCCATCATGGCGCTGATCAGGGCGTCCTTGTCCACCGCTCCAGCCTGGAACACGCCGTTGTTGGCTCCGTCCTTGAGAACCGTAATCCGATCGGATATGAGGAGCACGTCCTCCAAAAAATGGGAGATGAAGATTATGGAGACGCCCTGCCTCTTCAGTTTGCCGACTATGTCAAAGAACACTTTTTTCTCACGCTCGTTCAGGGAAGAGGTGGGTTCGTCCAGGACCATGATCTTGGCGTTGACGGTCAGGGCCTTGAGGATTTCGATTATCTGCTTCTCCGCCGCCCGCAGCGAACGGACCGGAACATCGACATCAAGCTCGACCTGCACCAGGTCGATCAGTCGCCTGGCCCTTTCGCGGGTCTTCTTCGCGTCGTAGAAGCCGAAACGCCCGCATTCCAGCCTCCCGACCATGATATTCTCGGCTACGGAGAGATCGGGGCAAACGTTCAATTCCTGGTGCACGAAAGAAATTCCGTACCGGCCGGCGTCGCCGGATTGATGGATGAGGACCGGTTGCCCGTTTATCACTATTTCGCCGCCGTCGGCGGCGTAAATGCCATTAAGAATCTTCACCAGCGTACTTTTGCCGGCTCCGTTGGCGCCAATCAGCGAATGCACCTCGCCGTGCCGGAGGGAGAAGTTCACCTTGTCCAGAACATAAGTGCCGCCGAAACGCTTGCTGATGCCGCGCATTTCCAAAATGCATTCGCCGGCCATGATACCGATCCCGTTCTATTCGAATCCGCCCCGAAGATGGCGGGAAAACGCTCCCCTCCCCCGGGAAGGGAAGGGGAATGCCTTATGGAATGCTCCTTCCTTGTGTTATTTTATGATAAATCCCCACAATGTGGAACGCAAGCTGTCGATATTAGACTTGCTGACGACGTCGCCGCCGTAAAATATCTTCTCCTGGATTTTTTCGCCTTCCAGATACTTTTTCATTTCCTTCACGCAATCGCCGCTGAAGATGATGGGGAATTGCGAAAAGGTGGCGTCCACCGTCCCCTGGTCGATGAAGTTGAGCGTCTCGCCCGCCCCGTCCACCGAATACACGCCGACATGCCCTTGCTCTCCCACCTTCGTCAATCTGCCGGCCTCGCGCAAGGCGGCAAGGATGCCGGGAACCAGTGCGTCGGTACAGGTGAAGATGACATCAAGATCCGGATTTGACTCGAGATAATTCTTGGTGGTGGCCATGGCCGCCTCGTTGGAATAGGCTCCGGCCGACGGTTCGCCGATAATGTTGATGTTCGAATCGCGTTCGGCTATGAGCTTGAAGCCGGCGGTCCGGTCGAGAGTCGGCGTGTCGGAAAGCACGCCCTGCACGATCAGCAGTTTTATCTTTCTTCCCGGATAGTCTTCCTGGACCTTCCTGGCCATTGCCAGTCCCACGTAGACGTTGTCGGTCTCAAGCGTGCTGACGACCTTGCCGGCCCCGCGGCGATCGATGCAGAACACCGGCACGCCCCTCTTGTCCATTTCGTTGATCGCCGGGCCGATGGCTTCGCTGTCGATAGGGGCAATGGCTACGGCATCCACGCCGATGGTGGCCTGATTGAAAAGCTGGGTAACCTGCAGGTTAATGTCTCCGTTCGGATCGAGGAGGACGGATTCCCACCCCAAGGCGCTGGCCTGGTCCTCGATGCCTTTCCAGCACGCCACCCAAAAAGTGGAAAAATGGCTTGGGATGGAGAAGGCGATCCTCTTTTTCTCTCCCGCCTGGCTTGTCGCCATGCTTGCCGCGATCGCCATCGCCAAGGAAAGTACCACCAATTTTTTTGCCATGCTTTTCATACCATCTCCTTTCGCTTTCCAAAAAGAACCGCACGACATTCTGCATATCAACAACGCGACAAAACAGGACGCCGCCATCCTGAAGGCGTGAAAGAATCTTTCTTTTCGCTTCCGGGTACGCGAAACTGGGGAAAATGCCGTACTTTAACGCTTTGGCACCATGACCAAGAATGGGTTTACCGTTTTGCTCATGATAAAGATTTTCACGCAAAATGAAAGCATTATTTTGATTATTTTGACCGATAACGATTATATTTATGCAGCACTCTATCTTCATTAAACTTATACAGTATGGTTTCCGGCAAAAGGTGTGGGCGAGGAAAGGCGTTTCCCCCTTCGAATTCCTGATTCCCATACCGCCCCGATTTGTTCCGCGGGAAACGGAAATTCGTGTCGAATCCGGTTGACCGGGAGGCGGGAGCGGTTTATACTGAATTGAGGTAACCGGTTATTCCGGTCCGGAAAGAAAGAATTTTCGCGTCCGTTTGGGGATTGCGCGCCGGAAAGGAGAAATCATGGACAGCAGTTTCGCCGAGGCCGTCAACCGGCAAGTGGCGGCCGAATTCTATTCAAGCTATTTGTATCTGCAAATGGCGGCCTGGTTCGAGGAGAGGACCCTCAAGGGATTTGCGCATTGGATGCGGATCCAGGCCCGGGAGGAAGCCTGCCACGCGCTCATTCTGTTCAATCATTTGGCCGCGCGAGGCGCCGCCATCAAGCTGGGCGCGATTGCCGCGCCTCCAGGCGACTACCGTTCCGTCACCGACGTGTTTGAAGCGACGCTCAAGCATGAACAGGCCGTTAGCGAGAGTTTCCGCGATCTGGTGGACAAGGCGCTGGAAATCAAGGACCATGCCGCTCGCGTGACGTTGGAATGGTTCGTGAAAGAACAAATCGAGGAGGAGGCAAGCGCGTCGGAACTTCTGGAAAAAACGAAGATGCTGGGCGAAAAGCCGGGAAGCGGTCTTCTGACTCTCGACGCCGCCCTGGCCGGCCGGATCTTCACCCCGCCCGCCCCCTTGGCGGGAGGGGATGCCTGACGCCGAATCGAGACGGTACCCGCCGGTCGGAAACTCCGGTTCCGGCCGGCGGTTTTTGTCAGAAAACGCGATACTGCCATTCCCCAAAGAGACAGGCCAACGCGCCCAGCGCCAAGAACGGGCCGAAGGGAACTATCGAAACACCGCTCCGCCAGCGGTTTGCCAGGCCAGTCCAGCCGCCGGCGCCGCCCGACTGCCCGGAAAGGAGTTTCCGGGCGGAGCCGACAAGCGAACAAAGCACCGATGCGATCAGCAGCACGCCGACCACCCCCTGCCATCCGAGGAAGGCTCCGTAGAATGCCATGAGTTTCACATCGCCCAAGCCCAGGGCCGAATCGATTTCCGGATCGAGTTGCCGCATCTCCTCGATTTTCCTTTTACAGAGGGCAGTGCCCAAAAAATAGAGCGCAAGCGAAATGAAGAATCCGGCCAGCGCCCCGATGGCGGAAACGGCGAAGCTGCTGCCCCAAAGCGGCCAGGACAGGAAAAAGGAGGCGAGGAAAGGATGGAATTTCGAGAACAATTCGGGCGGATCGACACGATGCAAGGCAGGAAGCAGGGGAGCGGTTGCCAGCGAAACGGCAAGCCCCCCCAAACTGACCTCGTCCAAAATAATTTGGTAGTCCCAATCGACCAGAAAAGTCACCACCAACGATGAGAGGAAGGCCAATTCAAGGACGCCGATCAGGACATTGGGCCAAAAGCCAAATCGGTCGCCGGCCAATCTCCATCCCTCAATCGCCCATAACAGACCCGTAGCCAATTCCACCGCCGGATAGCGAATTGATATGGGATGACGGCAGACATGGCATTTTCCTCCGAGAAGCAGCCACCCGAGAAGCGGAATATTGTACCGGGCCGGTATGCGGCTTGAGCACAAAGGACAGGAACTGGGAGGGGCGAAAAGACTCATCCCCAAGGGAAGCCGATAGATAATGACGTTCAGGAATGACCCGATGGCAAGGCCGATCAAAAAAAGGGCGCAGGCATATAGCACGCCAAGCCACTCCTGCGGATGCAATTCCTCCACGACGGCTCCTCTCTCTGTTGCTTCATCATGTACGTTGATAAATTTTCGGAAATTCACCATCCTTTTCCACATTTTTCTTTCTTTTCCGCCTCCCTTCCCCGGTTTTTCAAAAGAAGTCCGCCTTCGTCCGGCAAATGAAAAGCGGCGCCTTTTGATCTCCCGGCCATCGGCCGGGTTGACTGAAAGGCGAGTCGGAGAGGAGGACGGTACATGGGGCGGCGACGACGTTTTCCGGCGGAAGCACTGGTCTTCCTGGCGATATGGCCCTGGCTGGCGACGGCCGGGGATGCCGGGAGGTTGGACAGCCGGCTAAGCGGCGGCGGACCGGTGACGGTCCGCCTGTCGCCTTTCGCCAAACCACGCGAAATTCCTAAAACGCTTGACGGAATGCGCCGTTTGACCGGCGACGACTTCCTCTGCGTCGAGCGGGGCGACTGCCTGGTGGCGGGCGATCTTGGCCCCGGCGAATACGAATATCTGGTGGATGGCGTACTCGATTATTGTTCCGCCGCCCTGCGCCGGGTCTTTTTCAATCGCGATTCCGGGGCCGGGAAAAAAGTCAGCATCTTCGTTTTCCGGGACTATGCGAGCTACGAAGCCGGCCTTCGCCGCTTCATCGGCATGGAGCCGATAAGCCCCTACGGGCATTACGGACATTTGCAAAAATACATCGTGATAAACTACGAAACCGGCCCCGGCACCCTGGTGCACGAATTGATCCATTCCTTGATGTCGGAGGATTTTCCGGAAGCTCCGATTTGGATTGCCGAGGGACTGGCTAGCCTGTACGAGCAATGCCGGGCCGAGGGGGATGTTCTCAAGGGCGACGACAACTGGCGCTTGCCGGAATTGAAGGAAGCTCTGGCGAACGGGAGCCTGGTTTCCCTTTCGCGACTGCTTGCCATGAGCCCCGCCGACTTCCGGGACAACCGGGAAAGCCTCAACTACGCCGAAGCCCGCTATTTCTGCAAATATCTGGAGGAGATGGGAGCTCTTCCCCGGATTTACCAGGATTTTCGCCGGAGGCCGGAAAAGGACCCGGCCGGCATCCTCTTTGTCGCGAATACCCTGGGAAAACCGTTCGAGGCCATTGAGGCGGATTGGCGCCGCTGGCTCCGGTTCCAGTACTGGCGGGAATGATTCGGAAATGATCGCCGACATTGCTTGTTGCATATCCGGCCGTAGACGGTTATACTCTGTTCCGTCCGGCATAGGGCTTGGGGATGCGCCGCAATGGCCGATATTAACCAGGATGACATAGACAAGTTATTGCAGGACACCTTGAACGGGGACGGATCGGAGGACAAACCGATCGAGCGTCAGGATACGGTGGCGGAAAGCGGCGTGGCAAGCCAGGACGACATTGACGCCCTTTTCGCCTCCGTTGTCAACGATCCTGTCCCGGATGAAACCGAATCTCCATCTTCCGCCGCTCTGGATGCGAAAAAAGATCCTCCTGCCGAGGATGCGGCTGGCATGGTTGGGCAGGATGATATCGACGCGCTCTTCGCTTCCCTCGACAGTTCGAAACATGATGCGCCTCCCTCCCCGACCGCAGCCGCATCCCAAGAAGAACACGACTCTCCGCCACCGGATCATCCAGAGGAGGCGCCAGGCATTGGCGAAACGGACGCGAGCGACGCTTCCAGCCCGCCTGGAGCAACAGCCCCTCGCCCTCCCGCTCCGGCCGATATTTCCGCGGCTGACGAAACCGATGCCGATGCCGATGCCGATCTGGACGCCTTGCTGAACTCCCTT
>JAITKH010000122.1 GCA_031278535.1 Planctomycetota bacterium
CGTTTGCCCTGAAATCGACCGCCAATGCCTGAGGGGACTTCACTTCCCCGTTGGCGATTGCCAAATCGGGAGCAATCGAATAGGCGGGTTCCTTGCGCTTCTTGTCTCTCACCCCGCCGGAGCCGATATATACTCTGCGCGGTTGGTCAGAACATAGGGCATTGCTCAGATTTTTGCCTTTTTTTGCGGTTATTGCATCTTTTTACGCCTTCCATAGACAATTTGTGGTGCGATTCATCGAATTCCCCACTCTTTGCCGACGACCACGCAACTCTAAAAGGATGCATTTTGGTCAGACGAGCGAGGTGCCCTTCGTCTCCGATCGTAATCCGGAATCGAAATGCCGTTTCTAAAACTTTTCCCCGTCGGAAAGAAATGTCAAGAGGCATCAATTTTTACGGTCGATACTAGATATGGATTGAGGTTCCGGACGCCTTCTCTGGCGTCGAATCCGTGTCTCCGCCAGGAGGAAACGAATATGCGGCGCCTGTTCCTTATCGCCATCCTTATCCCTGGACTGCCGACGATGCGATCCGGCGGTTCCATCGTTGCCGGCGAATCGGGTCTGGAACTCTATACCTCATCCCCGACCTTCGTCGTCTCGGTGGCGCCGGTGGACAAGGCTTCGGAAAACGCGGAAAGCTCCATGCTCTACCAGCAGAATCCCGACGGCGAAACCTGGCGGGCGATTGGCTCCTGCCGCAAGGCGACAGCGCCCGGCGGAACGGTGCGCTTCCTCCGCGAAGTGGCGGTGGAAGGCGATGGCAGATACCGGTTCACCAGTCGCCCGATAGTGGGCGGCCAAGTGATGGACCCTCCCGACGCCTTCTCGCTTCCCCAGGCGACCGTCGTCGTGGATACCCTGGCTCCGGTCGTCCGATTGTCGGCGCCCCCCGAAGGGGAAGCAATAATTCCCGGATCGGACATGCGGATTGCCTGGAAAAGCGGGGACGAGAACCTGCCGCCGCTGCCGGCGGCGTTTTCGTTCAGTACGGACGGCGGGAAAAGCTGGATTCCGGTCGCCGATTCCCTCCCGGCGGAGGGAGAAATGAATTGGGCGGCTCCCGCCGATCTGACCGGACCGGCGCTACTCCGCCTGGCAGCCGCCGACAAGGCAGGCAATGTCGGCCGCGATTCCAGCCGTCTCGAATTGGCGCGGGCGGTGGCGCCGGAAGCCGACAAGCCGGAAACACCGGCAGCGGTGGACAAACCGATCCCGGCCGGATCGGAGGAGCTGGAACCCCGGGCATCCGCCCGGGGGGATCGCGGCCGCTCCTGGCTCTATTACCTGATGGCGCTCAATCTCATGCGCCAAGACAAGCCGGCAGATGCCTTACAATATTACTGGCTGGCGGTGCGGGAAGATCCCGAATTTATCGACGCTTGGGCAGACATCGGCCTCGCCTACATCGCAGTGGGTGCCTACAAAACCGCCCGGGAAACGGCGGAGCGCGCCCGGGATCTGGCTCCGGATCGCCCCGATCTCATGCATCTCATGGGAGAGACCTGCCAAGCCGAAGGCATGGAACTGCTTTCCCGGGCCGATTCGCCGGAAAAGCGGATGGAAGCCAAGGGATTGATCGACCAGGCGGCGGCCTGGTATGGCCTGGCCCTTGAAAAGGCCGAGGCGGATTGGCGGCTGGCCGAGCAGGCGGCCAGTTTCTTTCGACTGGGAGAAATCTGCTATTTCGTGAACCTTGATCGGGACGGGGCCAGGGCCTATTGGGAAAAAATCCTGAAGCTGCATGTTCCCGCTCCCAATCCGGATTTGGCGCTGTGGACGCCGGAGGATCGGCGCGACCGGGCGATAACCCGACTCCAACACGACACCGCCCGTCGGGTTTCACTTGATACCTGGCAAAACTGGGCCCGGGGATACCTGAAGCAGCTCGACGCCAGGGAACGGGTCGGCATGGTCGATTTTCCGTCAGCCGGCGAAGCCGCCGCCGGCAAGCCGCTTTCTCTTCCCTGTGGCCAGAATTTTCTCAATCCCGGTCGCGCGGACGGCCGTTCGCTCTTCTCCCCGCCGGACTGGTCAGGGAGTCCGCCCCGGATTCCAAGCGCGTCCGGAATCAGCGGGCCGGTTCGCAATCCTCTTGAAAGATACCGGTTTTATGCCCGGAAGGGCGCCGGCGGCGAAGGGAACCGGAACGGCGCTCCCGTTCGTCCGGGCAGGCGTGGATCGCGTTTCACCGGCGGCCCGGAGCTTCCGCCGCCGCTGGAACCCGACCCCTACGCCTTTCCGACCCGGGATCGCGGAACGGCCGCTTGGTTTGGAACCGGCCGTTACGGCGATCTTCCGGGCGAAGACCGGTAACCGCGCATGATCGTTCCGCCGCCGCGGCCTTTTCGGGGCAATCTCCGGAAGATCGTCATTCTTCGCCCCGGCGCCCTCGGCGATGTCCTGGCCGTCCGGGGCGTTGTCCGTTTTCTCAGGAACGTCTTCCCGCGTCTGGAAATTATTCTCGCCGCTCCTGGGGAAAAAGGCGGATTGTTCCGGCGTCCTGACTGGGCCGACGCCGTACAGGACTGGAGCCGCGCCGCCTTTTCGTGGCTTTTTTCTTCTGAAGGCGGGAGCCCTCCCCCCGATTTGCGGATCGCCTTTGCCGACTGCGACTGGATTCTCGCCTACGTCGGCGCTGATCCAGGCGAGGTATTCCGTTCGCGCTTGGCCGAACTCGCTCCTGTCGCCGGCGCCCTCTTCTCTCCCGCGCATCCCGAACCCGCGCCGGGCGAAGCGGGAGAACCAATCGGCATCTGGTTGCTCCGTCCCGTATTGGCCTGTTGCCGGCAATTTTTCCCATGTCCGCCGGCCATTTCGCTCGATCCGGCCGTACTGGCGGCGGCACGTTTCCGGATTGCCGCCAGGCCATCCCTTGCTCCGGCCGTTCCCTATGCGGTGTTCCATCCCGGATCGGGCGGCGCAAAAAAAAACTGGCCTCTTGAAAATTATGCCGCTCTCGGCAAACGCTTGGCCGGGGACGGACCGATCTGCCGCCGCCTGGTCGTGACTTCAGGCGAGGAAGACGGCGATCTTGGCGAACGGCTGGCCGCTGCCGTACCGGGCGCCGGCCATGTCCATAATCCGACGCTTGAAAATCTGGCCGGCCTGCTCGCCCATGCCGGGATTTACATCGGCAACGACAGCGGCGTTTCGCATTTGGCGGCGGCTGTAGAAGATAGAACAGGCAAAACTCCAGACACTCTAGTGATTTTTGGGCCGAGCGACGCCAGGATTTGGGCCCCGCCTGGAGCCAAAATCCTCTCGGCGGGACGGGAAATGCGGAATTTGCCCCCGGAAATTGTCTGGCGGGAAATCCTGTCTTTCGGCGGCCGCGTTCGGGTGGAAGGGGGGAGGTCGCGGCAATCGTCTTGACATGTCGGAAAAACGGGCTATACTTTTTTGATTGCCAAAAACGTAAAACAGGCGGAAGTGGCGGAATGGCAGACGCGCTAGCTTCAGGAGCTAGTGGCCGCAAGGCCATGGAGGTTCAAGTCCTCTCTTCCGCACCAGATCTTTTTCTATGCAAGCCATTGCCAGGCAATGGCTTGCGTTTTTCGAAACGTCCAGCCCGCCAGACCCTTGTGTTCATTTTGTGTAATCTTCGCGTCCGCCGCCCGCCTCGCCCTGTCCGGAATCGTCCTGCAAAACCACCCTTCCGACCATCTCCACCACCGCCCGGCACCGCTCCTCTTTCGCCCGGCCGTAAACGTTCAGCGTCATGTCCGCCGTCTCGTGGCGCGCCAGTTCCTGGGCCGTTTTCACGTCGGGCGACACGTCAAGGACAAAATTGATAAATGCGGCGCGGAGGGCGTGGAAATCCAACTTGCCTTTCTCTGTCGCGACGGGAATCCCCGCAGACTCCAAATCCCTCTTGAGCATGGTCGCGGAATTGGCCGGCACATACAGGAGCGGGTTTCCGGGCGGTTTTTTCCCGTTTTCGCGCTCTCCCTGCCGCTGATAGGTTTTGGCATAAATTTCTCTGGCGTCCCCGGCTTTCACGGATGCCTCAAGACGCACCATGAGCTTCGCGGGGATGTATTGCAACCTGAATTTTCGGCCCTTGTCAATCCTTTTTGGGACGCGTATGGCGCACGCCTCCCGATCGAGCATCTCCGGCTTCAGCCGCCGCAGTTCCTTTTCCCGCAGGCCGGTACAACACGCCACCTCGTACAACAGCCGTCGGTGCGAAGCGCAATGGGTGAGAAGCGCGTGCAATTCATCCTCCGTCATTGCCCGGCGGATGGTTTGCGGAGAAGTGTCAAACTTGCCCAGTTCGGCGAGCGGATTCCCGGTCAGGTATTTCCGCCTGTTGCACCACCTGATAACTGCGGTCAAATCCAACACCTTATTTGATACGGTCTTGCCGGTTTTGCCGGATTCAAGCATCCGGTGGCATTCCGCCTCCACCTTGGGCAAAATCCCGTACAAGTCCCCCAGGGATTCAAGGCCAAGACACGAACTCCAGAAAGCGAGGTTGCGCTCTTTCTTGGCGGCATATTCCTCGTCCCACGGCATATTGCGCTTGCCGCCCCTGGCCCTTCCCCAGATGAAATATTCCCGGCAGACATCGGCGAAGGCTCGGGAAGCGTTCTTGTCCTCAACCGTTGGCGCCGGGCGAACGCCATTCCGTATTTCGCGCTCCCGCGTCTCCAGCATGTCTGCCTGTTTTTGCGCCAACGGCTTGTTTGTCCCGAAGGTATAGGTTCTTCTCCGCCCCTTGTGGTCGACGATCACTGTCCGCCAACGGGGGTGAAACAGCGGCCTGCCCCTGTCGTCGACTGCGTTTTCCATCTTTCCGGTCTTGGGGTTTTTCCGTTGTTTCGGGCTGCGGAATATCGTGGCCATGCTTCATCTCCCTTGCCAGCCGCCAGCAATGCCGCAGGAAAGCCGCAAGCCGCATCCCCGCGCCACGGGCGTCCATTTTGAATGTCCTGTAGTCCGAAGGGGCAAGCCGCATGGTGACGCCGACTGCGCCCTTGGCGTCAGCCGATAGTTTTGGCCGGCCTGTTCTCCTCTTGTCGGCGGCGATTTCCGCCGCCGTCCGAGGCAAACCCTTTGGGCGGCCCTGCAAGCGTTTTCGTTCCCCCTTGTCCATGCGAAGCTCCCCGGCCATCCCTGATTTTACTATAATGCATCGGAAATTCACAAGTCAAAAATCTTGAGCCGTCGCGCTTCCCGCATCGCTTCAGCCTCCCGCCGCCTGGCGGACTCGGAAATCCAGGCCCTGATGTTGCCGATGATCCAGAACTTGCGGCCGGCCAGGGACATCGGCGGCGGCAATTCAAAGCGTTCGGCCATCCGCTGGAGCGTCCGGCCGGAACACCCGAATATCCGGCACAATTCGGGCTTGCCGACCAGATCATCCTCGCCATATTGGCTCAGGCGTATCAAGGCGGACGGGATGTTACCGTCGGCCTTCATAATCGCACCATTCCCCGGAATGTCAATGGAATTGATTGTACTCATGAGCTACCTCCTGCAATAAACATGACTGTAGTGCATTGCCCCGATATCCCGTCAGGACAACAAGCCTGGAATGGGGAACCCCAAAAAATTACAAATTGCGAAGGTCTTCTTTTCCCGGACGGGGCAGGAAACCGTCGCGGATTGCCCAACGCCGGGCATACCATTCAGCAATGGCGGCATAGTCGGCGTCGCTGAAAACCCGCCGGCCGCCGATACGCGACGTCCTTGGTTCCGGCGCCCCTTTCCTCAGCGCCGCATGGATTGAATCCCGTGATACATGAAGTTTTTTTGCCACCTCGCCAATCGAAAGCAACGTCATCTTTTTCCCCTCCTCTAACTAAAAAAATCGTTATCATGGTCTACGCTCCATTCGGAACCATTTTTCCGAACGGGCGGGGAAGGAAAAGTTGCGGAAAGTTGTGGAAAGTTATGGCATGTCAAAAAAAACGTAACATATGTAATTTCAAGTTGATACAGAATGAGTAGCGGAAAGTTACGGGACCGGATATGCCGGGCTATCACGGCGGCAAGGCATCAGAAAAACGTATTCGGTTGGCATTTACGTTGGTGGTTTGTTTAGTTATAATATGTTGAATTTTAATAAGATATATCGACTGGATTCGCTCCGCATGTCCGCTTTTGCTCCGTTCCCTGCCAGTGACACGCCCGGACGGAATGGAAGCCGTGGCGGCATGGGACCATCTCGAAATATTAACTTATTAATTATAAAATAGTTATCAAGACATGCTCATTCCCGATATTCCGATTCTTTCAACTGGGAAAGCAGCGATTGGAGTTTCCCGATATCCGGATTGGAATTATCCTTATTGGAGCGAACAACATAATTGCCCGACGGGATGTACCAGCCGATTTTTCTTTCCTTCAACAAGGAGCGGATGATAGAGACACCCTGTGAAACATGTTGTTTGATTTGCTCGGTATAGGCCTGGTCATGCCCGATCATTTTCCAAATTTCTTTGGCGGTGATTTCTTCTTCTGGACGCGTTATCAGGATTTCCGCAATCTGGACTACCATCTTCCATTTCACTTTGGCATTTTGTTTCGCGGATAAAATATCTTCGGGCACGTTTATTGGTGAAGCATTTTGCGGTACGACGGGCGCTTCCGGTTGTTGGCTTGCCACCTTGCCGATGAGCGCCTCTGTTGGTGGTGGAGCATTCTGCGATGCGGCGGTCGCTTCCGGTTGTCGGCTTGTTGCCTTGTCGATAAGCGCCTTGACAAACACAGGATAACGCATCAGATCATCCCGGTGAATTGGGCCGATGCCCGATTCATCGCCGAACTCGGCAAGCCGGTGCAGCAAATCCAGCAGGAATGAATCTCCATCTTTGCCGATCAAGGACAGTTCCCAGTCGGTCGGCGTTCCCCAGGAAGAATCGAGCGGGTAAAATCGTACCAGGTATCTGAAGGCGGCGAACATTGAACAGATGATGCAATGGTGTTCAATCATTCCGGACAAATCGGGTATGCGCGAAAGGCGGTCATGCATATGGCACGACCGATCATTGGTTGCTATGATGGCTTGCGCGGCAAGGCTGAATTTTTTGAACCATCCCAGATTGCCGGCGATGTCGGATCGATACAGGCGGGAACAGCCGATGGTCGACGTAATCATGCCGCGAAGTTCTTTCAGCACTTGTTCGGCCAGAAATGTCTCCGGTTTGCCGCGATCTCTCTTGACAACCGGGTACAGCCCGATATGCCGGAGAAGTCCCGCATGCCAATCGGGAAATTTCCAGAAAAGCTCCATCCCTTGCCAAGTGCGGCCAGCGGGGAAGCGGGCGCCGTCAATCACTTCCCGATTTTCTTCATTCTTCATTTCAATCGCGTCGCGTCCAAAAATTGATTTGATATCCCCGTTCCCCGCCGTCGGTATAACCGGAGGTATCTATTATACCGGCGTGGTTTCCATATGACACTGATTTATGCGTTGCTCCGGTTTAGCTAACTTTTCTCAAATGCGCGACTGAATTTGTGGGCCAATCATTTTCTTTGTTGATGAATCTCGATGCATTGTGCGCCAGCGCCTTGGCCC
>JAITKH010000161.1 GCA_031278535.1 Planctomycetota bacterium
TGCAGCGTTTCCAGCGAGCAATAGAGCGCGTAATGCCGGCCTTCCGCGTTGATTTCCCGCGTCAGCGCCCGCAGGAGCGTGGTCTTTCCCGACTGGCGGGCGGCGTGGATGACGAAATACTGTCCCCTCTCGGCCAACGCCCGCGCCTCCGGCAGGCGGGCAACGGCCGGCAACATGTAATGTTCGCCGGGAATGCAGGGACCGGCGATGTTGAAATACTTCGGCATGGCTGGTTCCATATCTCGCGCCTCCCTGAACGTGGCCGGACGGAAGCGGCCGGCTTCCGGAAGACGGCATTATACCGCACGGACGGCCGGAAAACAACTCGCTCAGTTCTCGGCCAAACCAGGAACCTTTTTCCCTGTCCGGAAGCGCATCCCATGGCGGCACAGAAGCTGGAGATTCACCCGGCGGTTGTCGGCAAGCCCGTGCATCTACCCTTGGCGCCGTCGTCGGTACGGGCCGGCTTTCCCCCGCCTGCCGACGATTGCCGGGAGACGGCGCCCGTTCCGAACAGCCGACTAATCCGGAATCCGCCCGCGGCCTTCCTCGTCAAGGCCGTTGGCGACTCCATGATCGGCGCTGGCATCCAGCCGGGCGACATGCTGGTGGTGGACGGGAGTCTGGAGGCGGCCGGGGGCAGCGTGGTGGTGGCGGTGATGAACGGCGAGTCCACCCTCAAACGCTTCAGCCGGCGACGGGGCTGCGAAGGGGAGGACATGCCGGAAGGGACGGACGACAAGTTCTGCCGGGATATTGCCCGGCGAGTCTGGCGCTGGACCGGAAAACGGTGACGTTCCTTCCCGCCGGCGAACTCTCCAAATAAAAGATCGCCGACCATTTCGGCATCAAACGGCTTTCCGATTATGGTTGTCGGGCTGCTCGCGGGCGGAAGGCTGTCCAGGGCATCGGCGGGAAAACCTTCTCCAGGACAGTCCAGTGCCTTGCCGCCGGCGGAGCGGCGTATTATGATCCTGACCGGGCTGGTGCGCGCCGGCGGCTGAACCGGCCCTATTTCCCGGCTTTGAAACCGTATTGGTCTGTACAGTCTCAATCTTTCCAGATTCTGAAGTCCGTCTGTTCCGGGATTGGCCTCTGATGCCGGAGGGGAATTCCCTTCCCCGCAGGCGGAAACCGGATGAACCGGGGCACTCCCCGTAACGTCTCAAGCAAAGATTGAGACGTTACGGAACGGTACGCGGACCTGAATGATCCGGGCCGGGCGTTGGCGGCGATGCCGGCCGGAAGGGCGGTGCCTTCGATAACGCCGTCCTCGAAGCTGTACGCGCGGCCAGCCTTGACGCCCGGCCCGAAGCTCATGGTCTCTCTGAAAAGGCTGCATCCTTTCCCGCAACGACATCCCGCAATCCGTCCCCCGGCGCCCCGTTGCGGGAAAGGGCATGTTTTTAAACGGGAAGGGCGCTACTTCTTTTCCTTGTCCAGCAGTTCCTGGAAAAGCTGGTTGGCGCGTTTGGCCGCGGCCGTGAAATCCTTGCCGTCGATGGCGAGGGTGATCGGTTCGCTCAGGATGTCGCGGGCCTGCGCCACGGCGGTCAGGCGGGGACGGTCGTGGCCGACCCCGATCGGTCCGGTGTCGCCAACCGCCTTGACCCAGTCGGCGGGAAGCTTCTTGACGCCTTCGGGATTCTCGTAGGTCGACATGCGTGCGCACTGGTTGGCGAAGTCTCCCTGGAGGATCAGGGTGCGTTCCTTGTCCGTCATGTAGCGGATGAACTTCCAGGCCGCGTCCTGGTTCTCGCTCCCGCTGTGGATGCCGATGGCCCAGGCGGTGATGTCGTACACGCGATGCGCCTTGGGGCCGGCCGGGAACATGGCGACGCCGGTCTTGTCGGCCACCAGCGACTTGGTCGGATCGAGCATGCTGGGATACTGGGAGCTGGCGTCGATGTACATCGCGGCCTTGCCCTGCTGGAAAATGGCGGCGGCCTGGGGCCAGGACATGTTGTGGACGCCGTCAGGGCCGTATTCACGCAGCATGCGGCCGTAGTACTCGATGGCGGCGTGGGCCTCGGGGGTGTCCATGGTGGCGGTGCCGGTGTCGACGTCCGAGAAATCGCCGCCGAAACCGTAGAGATAGCTGGAGAACTGGGTGATCATGGCGTTGCGGGCGCCGCGGGAGGCGAATCCGTACATCTCGCCGTTGCGGTCGGTGACCGCCTTGGCGACCTGTTCGAGCTCGCCAAAGGTTTTGGGCGGCCGTACGCCGGCCTTCTCAAACACGTCCTTGCGGTAGTAGACGACCTGGCATTCATTGATCAGAGGGATCGCGGTCTGGAAGCCGTCGATCCGGGTACATTGGATCGATCCCTCGGAGAAGTCGGCGAAATCGTACTCCCTGTCGTCCTTGACGAACGCGTTCAGATCGACGCACCACTTGTTGCGTTTGAGCATCCTCGCCTCGTCGAGCGGGCGGATCATGAACACGTCGATGCTGGAACCGCCGGAAGCGAATTCGACCGTCAGCTTCTGCGACAGCTGTTCGTTGCCGAGCTGCTCCATTTCGACCTTGATTCCGGCATCCTTTTCGAACTGCGGAAGCAGGGTCCGGATGGTGTCGGCGACGGGGCTGTTCGAAGCTATGAACCGGATTGTTTCGCCGGCGACCGCCATGCCGGAAACCAGGCACGCGCACAGTGCGAGCGCCAAAACGCGGGTTTCTGTTTTTCTCATGTCGTCTCCTCTCCTGCAAAAGAATGTCCCGTACGCCGAACGCCCGGGGAAATCGGAAACGCGGCACGCCCCCGGTTCGCGACTGCGCGGGCCGAAGCGCCGTATTCTCCTTCCGCTTCCGGGAACGATTCCGTTCCTATTCCCGGTATCCCGGCACGAAACCGTTCTGGTTGACCCACGACGCCGGCCTGCCTTTCTGGAAGGCGTCGGCGATAGCCTCCGCCCCCAGAACGCGCAGGGCCTTGTCGGCCGCGGCGGAGTAGTAGGCGGTGTGCGGCGTGAGGACGACGTTGTCCAGATCGTTGAACGGCGACGGCTGCGGCGGCGGCTCCCGGATCTGCACGTCAATGCCGGCGCCGGCAATGGTCCCGTTGCGGAGCGCCTCGGCCAGATCCGCCTCGTTCACCACTGCGCCGCGCGCGGTGTTGATGAGGATGGCGGAGCGCTTCATCCTGGCCAGGCGTTTCTTGTCGATCAGGTTACGGTTCGCTTCGGTCGAGGGAATGTGGATCGAGACGAAATCGGCGCGGCCGAGGAATTCGTCCAGGCTGTCGATTTTTTCAATCCGGTGCGCGGCCAGCGTGGCGGCGTCGAGGAAGGGATCGTGGCCGACAATCCCCATGCCGAAGGCCTCGGCGCGTCGCGCCGCGTTCCGGGCGATTCTGCCGCAGCCGAGAACGCCGAAGACGCATTCGCTCAGGCGCGGCGTGTCAGGATGGAGAATGGTGTCGTTCCACACCCCCCGCCGGACCTGGCGGTCGGAAAGGGCGATACGGCGGTTGACCGCGAGAAGCAGCGCCAGGGCGTGATCGGCGACCTCGCCCTCGCAGTAGTCGGGCGTGTTCGCCACCATGATGCCCCGGGCGGCGGCGGCGGCCGAGTCGATATTGTCGTGCCCGATGCCCATCTTGACGATGATCCGGCACCGTGCCATGCCGTCCATCATGCCGCCATCGATGTTCACCAGCGGATTCAGGATGCCGTCGCAGTCGGCGCAGGCCGCGGCGATGGCCGCCATGTCGTACTGGTTGACCCGCGCAATCTCCACGTCGCCGCCGAGCCGGCTGTTCATAATGGCATAAAAATCGCCCATATCCTTCTCGTCGTCGAGGATGACGACCTTGTATCTGGCCATGTCGATCTCCCCGGCGAGGCTCCGCTCCTCGCGCGGAATCACTTCGGAAACAGGCGGCGATAGCGTTCCACGCATTTCATCACGTTGGCGTCCGCCTTGGCGTCCGCCGGGACGTACGGCTCGGTGCAGCGCCCGTCGCAGAGGCCCATATGGGCCATGGCCTTCTTGCGCCAGACGATGGCGGTGAGCCAGGAGTCGGAAAAGTTGTTCTCGTGGTTCATGGCGTCGACAAGGTCGCAGAGTTCCCGGAGGCGGCCGTCGTCATGCGAAAGGGCGGCCCGGTACATCTCGGCGAACAGCCGGGGGAAAGGGTTGGCCATGGAGGGCACCACGCCGTCGGCCCCGTTCTTCAGGCCCTCGTAGCACAGTTCCTCCGCCCCGACGACCACGGCGAAATCCTTGCGCCTGCCCTTGAGGCGCCTGATGGTTTCGAGCAGGCGGGGAAGATCGCCGCCGCTGTCCTTGATGCCGACGACGTTGTCGATGTCGGCGAGGCGTTCCGCCACATCGAGGCCGATGCTGGCGCCGCAGGTTCCGGGGATGTTGTAAAGCATCACGGGCAGGGAGGCGGCCGCCGCGACCGCTTTGAAAAAGGCATGGGCCTCCCCGTCGGTCCGTACCGGGTAATAATACGGCAGGGGGACGACGAGGACGTCGGCTCCGGCCTTTTCGGCGGCGGCGATGTTGCGCTTGACCAGGGCCAGGCCGGCGTCGCCGACGCCGGCGAAAACCGGCACCCGGCGGGCGGCCAGCCGCACCGTCTCGGCGACGATCCGGTCGCGGGTCTCGTGGGCGAAGCGGGGGAATTCGCCGGTCGAGCCGGCCACGAACACCGCGTTCGCGCCGCCGTCGACGACATGGTCGATGATTCTTCCGAGCTGCTCGTAATTGACGGATTCGTCGGCGTTGATGGGCGTGACAAGGGGCGGAATGATTCCCGAACCGGGGTTCGTCGCCATCGCGGAAAACTCCTTGCGTTTCAAGACAGGATGCATCAATAAATGGGCGGAGGAATATCCATTATGCTCCATATTTACGTTCCGGTCAAACTTTTTTTTCGGCGCGCCTTCGGCGGTTGCATGGGCATGCCGCCGGGAGCGGATTCCTGGCGGATTCCCGCCCGCGGGGCTTCGCCGATGAAACAGGATCAAACACGCCAGGAACAGTGAACACGACGTCATCAAGGCGGCGGAACTGGCGTCGCATTGATGCGTCTCGCCCCGGCCGCCGCTAATGCCGCCAACGCCGATCCGCGCCGAAAAACTTCCGAACATCATGGTCTTCGACAAGATTCGCCGGGGCCGGGGGGCAAGGCAGTTTGCCGTTCTGTCGGAACTATCCAAATCTGATCAGGCAGATTTGGTGCCGGCTTCCCGCTTCATTGAGGCCGGTTTCACCCGGCGCTTGCGCGTCGAGCCAGAGCCTTCCTCTCCACAGGCCGGCACCGCGGAACTCGCGGCGTAAAGTCAATACGAATTGCCTGGTGCGACTGATTCAGGCCCGGCTTGGTTTTCGCCACTAGTGGTCTGTACAGTCTCAATCCTTACAAATTCTGAAGTCCGTTTGTTCCGGGATTGACCTCTGATGCCGAAGGGGAATTCACTTCCCCGTAGGCGGAAACCGGATGAACCGGGGG
>JAITKH010000251.1 GCA_031278535.1 Planctomycetota bacterium
AAAGCCAGTTTCGTCGTTTCTGTTTGGATGGAGGGAAAATCGCAGATGCCCAACTCCATGATCACTACCGTTCTTGAAATAGAGCAGGAGGCGGAATCGATTCTCTCTTTGGCCGAAAAGGAAGCAGCCAAAATCGTGGCCGACGCCAGGGAAGATAGGGAACGAGCCGCCAAGGAGGCAAAGGAATCCGTTTCCAGGCAAATCTCCACCCTTGAGGCTGACGTTCTCAAAAATCGCGAATCGATAATCAGGGATCTGACCGCCACGGGCGAGACAGCTCTTGCCGTAGTGAAAAACGTACCGATTGCGGCGGTGAACGAAGGGGTGGAATACATATTATCTTCTCTTGTCGGAAGGAAGTAACGCGGGAGCCCGGGCATGATCGAACCGATGAGCCATATCGCTATCCTCAGCAAAACGGCCGATAGGGACACGCTTCTAACCTGGCTTTGCGGCGAACGCTGTTTCCATCCCATGCCGCTCGACGAAAGGCATAATTCCTGGTCGGCAAGTTTTGCTCCTCTTGCCGACGACACCCAAACTTTGGACGCCAAACTTTCCAAGTTGCACGCGGTGATTGCCTTCTGTCAGGAGTATTCCGCCGCCAAACCTGGTTTCCTCGACTCAATGCTTCCAATCAAGGTGGTGGGTTCCAGAGATGAAATCGAGTCGTCCACCGAAGAGGTGTCCATAGATCTTCTTCACGGCAAAATGTCCGAAATGCGGTCAGGCATCGAAAGCATCAATGAAACCATAACCCGCCTTCAAGCCAGGAAAAATGCGGTTGAACGATTTTCCTTTCTAGGCGATGATCTTCCCCGGTTGTCCAAGCTGAAACATGTCATCCTCGAAGTAGTGGCGGTTCCCGGCCAAGGCGGCAGGGCATTCCTGCTTGACGCACGCATAACCGGCGGCGAAATTGCCGTCGGGGAACTTTTCGCCGATCAGACCCACACCTATTTTGCCGTAGCGACGCCGGTTTCGGCGCGTGAAACGCTCAAGGCCCTGATTGACGACCATGTCCTCCCGGTCCAACCCATTCCCGATATCCGGCACGGCGCTCTCCAGGAACTTCTTCTTCTGAACAACGACATCATCGAGGCGAAAGCCATTCTCGACAAGCGCCGGGCCGAGGCGGCCAATTTCTCCGAAGCATGGCTCCGCAAGGTGAGTTTGGCGGCTGGGCACTGGGAAAGCGAAAAAAATCTTGCGATCGCCCGTCTCGGCATGTCGGCAAGCAGCCATCTCTTTCTATCCCGCGGTTACGTCAAAGCGGATAAACTGAACGAGTTCAGACAAAAACTGGAGGCGCGTCTTCCGAGCGCGACCGTGATCTGTTGCGACGGTCCGGAAGGAGAAGAGCCGCCGGTCAGCATGAAATGGAGCGACTGGATCAGTCCCGCCTCCCTTTTGGTCAAGATGTATGGCCTCCCTTCCTATAACGGCATCGATCCAACTCCCTACGTGGCGACGATTTTCTTTGTTTTTGTCGGCATCTGCCTGGGGGATGCGGCCTACGGCCTTGCCCTTGTCCTCCTTATGCGCTGGCTGAAGCGGAAATATGCGGAACAGGCCCATCTTCAGGATTTTTTCCAGGCCTTTGTCTATTGCGGCTATGTTGCCGTGGCGACGGGCCTCCTTACCGGCTCCTTTTTCGGCAATATCCTCGTTTATCTTCCTTACTGCGAGTGGTTGAACAACATTCTTGTTTCCATAACCCTGATAGACACGATCAAGGATTCGCAAACAGCCCTGTACATAGCTGTTGGCATCGGCGTCTTCACTCAGTTTTACGGAATGGCGTTGCTGGTCCACCGCAACTGGCGCCGGGGCGACAGGATGGGCGCTTTCTCGGACGGCATCCTGTGGATGGCGTTCCTGGCCTTCATTCTCCTTTACGGCCTTACCGGCGCCGCCTTTTTCTGGTATCTTTTCCTCCTTTCGGTTATCGGCCTTGTCCTGACCCAGGGGAGGGCCCAGAAAAGCGTTTTCGCCAAATTTTTTGTGGGATTGATCAGTTTGTACGGCGTTGTCGGAGGCTATGGAATCAGCGCAATTCTGGGCGATATCATCAGTTACGCCCGGCTCATGGCCCTGGGGCTTACCGGTTCGGTCCTTGGTTCGACATTCAATCTTCTCGCCAACCTCAGCAAGGATATCCCCTATGTCGGGCTTATCCTCGCCATTCTCCTGGTGGTGGGCGGGCATATCATGAATTTTTTCCTTGCCCTTTTGGGAGGCTTTGTCCATTCCGTCCGCCTGGTGATGCTTGAATTCTTCGGCCGTTTCTATGAATCCGGCGGCACCGCCTATCAGCCCTATGGATTCCGCAGTTCGACGGTTGACATAAAAAAGGACAGCGTCGGCTTCTGACGCCGGCTGGCAAGAGATTTATCGGACTTAGGAGGAGCATTGCATGATTTCTTATTTCTTGATCGACACGGAAGTTGGCAGGGCGGTAGCCGGCGCCATGCTGGCCCTGGTTTTGGGCGGTGTCGGCAGTGCCTGGGGCATCTCCATCGCCGCCGCGCAAGGGGCGGGGGTGCTGTCGGAAAAGCCCGGCCTCTTCGGCAAGGTCATCCTCCTGATACTTCTTCCCGGAACCCAGGGATTGTATGGATTTGTTTACGCCTTCATGATTGCCAGCCGGACCACGCTCATGTCCAGCTTCACCGATGCGGCCAAGGTCCTTGAGGTCAACCACACCGGTTCGGCGGTAGGCGTCGCTGGCGCGGCCCTGGGATTGGTGCTGCTGTTTTCGGCCAAAAACCAGGGGGACACTTCCGCCGCCGCCATCAGCCTCGTGGCAAAGAAGGAAGACCAGTTCGGCCGCGCCATCATCCTTCCGGCCCTGGTTGAAACCTATGCCGTGTTCGGTTTGCTTATGGGTTTGTTGATGCTCAACTGGCTGATTTGATCCTGTTTGACAGGCGGAAATCGGGCCGGAATCGCAAAATCCGAACATCGGGGGATGGCGAAATGAGTCTCGACAAGGTCAAGGAATCGGTTCTGATGGAAGCCAAGGCCAGAGCCGAACAAAAGGTGCGGGAAGCCAGCCGGGAAGCGGAACGGCTTCTCGCGGCCGGCAGGGAAGAGAACGAGCGGGTTTCCGCCGAAGCTTTGCGCGAAGCGAACCTGAGGTTGGATCGGGAGACGGCGCGGGAACGCGAACGCATCCAGCATGAGAACCGCCTGCAAGTCCTCGCGGCCAAGAACCGGGTAATCGAGGAGGTTTTCCGCAAGGCAAAGGAGCGGCTCGCCTCCCTTTCCGACGCCGAGTACACAAAACTTGTGGATACCTGGCTTTCCGCCTTGCCCCCCGAGGCCGGCGGAGAAGTACACGTCAATCCGGCCGATCATGCCAAGTTCGCCGCCAAGCTTGCCGACTTCAATCAAGGGCGTTCCGGTCCCGGCGTGTTCACGGCCGTCATAGCCGATCCCAAGATCCCCTCGGGAGCGGTGGTCGATGGCGCCGACTACCACATCGACTGTACAGTGGAACGGCGGCTGGACGAATTGCGCGAGACGGCGGTCGGAGACTTGGCGAAAAAATTGTTTGGAGCCTGATCCATGACCATGACGCTCTCCGGGAAGATCAGCAGGCGTCCGGCTGACTGGGCTTTCGCAAGCGGTACGGTTGCGGCTCTCGAACCCGAAATTCTCCCCCGCGCTTTTTTTGAGGCGGTGCTCAAATGCCAGACTCGCTCCGAAGCCAGGACAGTTCTGGGCAAGTCTCCCTATCGTTCGCTTTTCCCCGATGACGGAGCATTCGACTCGATCAGTCCCATTCTGGCGGTCAAGACAAAGGAAATGAAGGCGGAGATATTCAGGCTGTGCCCGCCCAACATCCTGGAGAATTTTTTCGGCATTCCCGACCGTTTCCGTACCTTTCGGACCCTGTTCGGCCAGGCGGCCAGGCAGGGCGGCCAGCAGGCGGCCGAAGTTGAATCCCTTTTCTCCGTTTTCGCGGTCGAGCCCGCCTTCGCCGACGAGCTTGGCAATCACCGATCGCGCCTGTTCCAAAACAACATGATCCAAACCGCGAGCGCGGTGGAGCGTTCGCTCTTCCTTGATTCGGCCGCCTGTTCCCTTATGCGCATTGCGGCTCTTCACGCCCGGGAAAAACTGGCGCGGCAATACATGCTTGATCGTTCCCTCCTTTCGGCCTGGTCAAGCATCTTCCGTTCCCGATGGAACGGGGTGCCGGCCGAAACCATCCGCGCCTGGTTCATTTACGACAACAGCCTGTCGTTGGCCGCGTCCATTCTCGCCGCCGAACAGGATCCGAAAGCCGTGATCTCTTGCCGCCTGTCAACGGTTTCGGCCGCCATTCTCGAGGGAATGGAACCGGCCAGGATCAAGTCCGATATCGACGGCGCCGCCGCGGACGTGCTCCGCGATACGGTTCTTGCCTGCCGACAGGTTTCCTTTGGTTCCGAACGAATCCTGTCGTACCTGGTGGCGATCGAATCGGAACTGGTCAACCTGGAATTGTGCCTGGGCGCCGTCTCCAACGGCATAGATCGCGATATAACCCTTTCGCGCCTCAGGAGGGAATATGCCTAAGGTCAAGGTGGTGGGAAGGCACGCCGCCATCCTCCCCTTCAAGGCGGCGGGAGTGGAACTGGAACCGATTGAGGATGCCGAAGGCGCCAGAAACGCGCTCAGGGCCATCCGCGAAACGGCCGAAGAGACGCTGGTTTTGATCCCCGAGGACATAGCGGGGGAATGCGCCGCCGACATAGCCTTGCTCCGCCAGGGATCATCGGTGATTGTTCTGAACCTCCCGTCGTTCTCGGGCGCGGCGGGAATCCAGCGGGAGCGGGTGCGCCAACTGGTCGCCCGTTCGCTTGGCGTCGATCTGATAGGCAAGAAATAGCCCCCGCCGGCCGGACTGGAAAATCGGCGAGCAGAAAGCATTCCGCCGAAACGACGCAGGGTAGCGGGAACGCAATCAACTCCGGGAAAACGGTTTCGCCGTGGCCGGAAAGTCAAGGAAGGATTTTCGATGTCCGCCGAACGATCAGGGCAAATGCAGGAAAATTTTCAAGAAAACCGCCCTATTTCAGAAACGAACGCTTCTGCGATATCCCTTGCAAAAGGGGATTCTTTTCATGCGTCCGCTCCGGCCCAACGATCAAACGGAACGATTATCAAGGTCAGCGGTCCGTTGGTGGTGGCCAGGGGACTGTCCGGATCGCGGATGTTTGAAATGGTCAAGGTGGGCGAACTTGGCCTTTTTGGCGAAATCATCGAAATCCGTGGCGACCAGTATTCAATCCAGGTCTACGAGGAGACCGAGGATATCGCCCCGGGCCAGCCGGTCGTTCCCACCGGGGCTCCGCTCTCGGCCGAGCTCGGTCCCGGCCTTCTCCAGTCAATCTACGACGGGGTGCAGAGGCCGCTGGACAAGCTGATGGCTGGCTACGGCGAGTTCATCGTCCGCGGGGCCGCGGCCCCGGCCCTTGATCGGACAAAGAAATGGACCTTTACCCCGACCGCCCGCGAGGGCGACCAGGTGACGGGGGGCGACATTCTCGGAACCGTTCCGGAAACCGAACTTATCATGCACAAGATCATGGTTCCGCCGAACATTTCCGGACGACTGGAAAGCGTCAAGGGCGGGGATTTCACAGTCGAGGAGATCATCGCCGTGATTGTCGGGGGCGACGGCGTCCGTCACGACATCGCCATGCTCCAACGCTGGCCGGTCCGCATTCCCCGGCCAATCGCCAACAAATTGCCTCCCCAACGGCCGCTCCTCACCGGCCAACGCATCATCGACATGCTGTTTCCAGTCGCGAAAGGCGGCACGGCCTGCGTTCCCGGCCCCTTCGGCAGCGGCAAAACAGTGGTGCAACACCAGCTTGCCAAATGGGCGGACGCCGACATCGTCATTTTCATCGGCTGCGGCGAACGCGGGAATGAAATGACCGACGTCCTGCTCGAATTCCCCGAGTTGACCGATCCCAAGACCGGCCGCCCAATTATGGAACGCACGGTCCTGGTCGCCAATACCTCCAACATGCCGGTGGCGGCGCGGGAAGCTTCCGTGTTCACCGGCATTACCATGGCAGAATATTATCGCGACATGGGATACTCGGTGGCGCTGATGGCCGATTCGACCAGCCGCTGGGCCGAGGCCATGCGCGAAATGTCCGGCCGCCTTGAGGAAATGCCGGGAGACGAGGGGTATCCCGCCTACCTGGC
>JAITKH010000249.1 GCA_031278535.1 Planctomycetota bacterium
TTCAGGGACGACTACGTAATCGGTCATTGAAAAATTTGCCAATGCCATTTTCTTTCATTTTGACGGATTTTTGTAATCAATTCATGCCCACATGCGGCAGGTTTCCGAATGCGCCTGCGGCAAAGAACGTCATTCCCGCGAACGCGGGAATCCAGAGGAGAGGTCAGGAGGGGAACGGCTGCGGTTTGCCGGCCGCGTTGCGCCGTTCGCGGCTGTTCGTTCCCGTTCTCCCGCCGAAAAATCCTCTTCACCGACCTCTGGGCGGTGATCAGGCGGACGGCGGGCGACGGACAGGCGCGGCAGTATGTCGAGAGGCTGGAGACCCCGCTGCCGTACGTCCCGGACGGACGACGCCGGAAGACGCTGGAGGGGGCGGAGGACTGCGACGCGGACCGGGCGACGCGGGCTCTGACCAACGCCGCCGCGGCGCTGACGGAGTATCTCGCCAGGAAGCGGGAAATCGGGGAACGATTTCCAGACGCGGCGGGGGGAACGGAGGGATGGCCTTCAGTCGCGGGGAGGAAAGGGAATATGGAAACGGCGGCAAACGCGCGTGATCACTCCTGGCGAAATTTCGGAATGCCGGGGAACCGGCATGATGCCGAATCCGGGCCGGCGCCAAATCTGCCTGATCAGATTTGGGTAGGTCCGACAGAACGCCCGCGCATAACGGCACTTGTCGAACTTGGGGCGGCGGAGGGCGCGGTCAGCGCGAATAGCGGCCGATTTCCTTTTCGTCGGCGGCTTTGAGAAGCATTTTCAGGCTGATCTCGGGATAGCCCAGATCCTGCCGGAGCCTATTCTCAAGATAGCGCAGGTAGTTGTCGTCGAACTGGGCCGGATTGTTGACGAACAGGAGAAATGTCGGCGGCGACACGCCGATCTGGGTGCCGTAGTAAATGCGCCCGCGCCGGCCGCCCCTGGCCCCGGCGGCCCGTCTTTTCTGGGCTTCCGCCAGGGCGGCGTTGAGGGCGGCGGTGCCGACCCTGGCCGCTCCCTGCTTCACCAGCTCCAGGGCCGTGTCCACGACGCCCCGGGCGTTTTCGCCGTCCCGGGCCGAAAGTGCGGCGAGGCGGCAGAAGCGCATTCCCGGCAGGCGGGAGTCCACATACGGGGAAAAATCCGCCGGGGAGACGCCGGGGTTCCTTTCCCGCGCCAGATCCCACTTGTTCAGGGCGATGACGCAGGGCTTGCGCTGTTCGATGACAAGGGCGGCGATGCGCTTGTCCACCCGCCCGATTTCGTCCGTCGCGTCCAGCATCAGGATCGCGGCGTCGGCGCGGCGGACGGCGCGTTCCGTCCGCAGTTGTCCGAAAAACTCGAGCGAATCGTCCATTTGGCCGCGTTTCCGGAGGCCGGCGGTGTCGATGAGGACAAAGCCGCCGTCCCCGTCCCGAATCGCAATGTCGATCGAATCCCGGGTGGTGCCGGGGATCTCGGAAACGATGACCCGTTCCATCCCGCAAATGCGGTTGATCAAGGTGGATTTGCCAACGTTCCGGCGCCCGACCAGGGCGATATGCGGAAGGCTTTCCCCTTCCACTCCTTTCTCCTCCGGCGTTTCCGGCGGCAGGATGGCGACAATCGTCTCGCGCAGATCCTGGAGTCCCCGGTTCTGCTTGGCGCTTACCGGCAGGGCGTCGCCGAACCCCAGGGCGTGAAAGCTCGGCAGGCTGTCCTCCAATTGCCGGGTATCCGCCTTGGAGGCGGCAAGCAGCACGGCTTTCCCCGCTCTCCGGAGGACGTCGGCGATCTCGCGATCCTGCGGCATCGGGCCGTCGCGGCCGTCCACCAGGAAGATCAGCGCGTCCGCCGCCTCGATTGCCAGCGCGATCTGCCGTTCCACCTGCTTTTCCAGGTTCTGCCTGTCCACGGCGCCGATGCCGCCGGTATCCACCAGGTCGAAGGTCCGCCCCTCCAGCGTCAGGGGATAGAGGATGCGGTCGCGGGTGGCGCCGGGAGTGTCGGCCTCGATGGCGATGCGCGACCCGGCCAGGGCGTTGAAGAGGGTGGATTTCCCCACGTTGGGACGGCCGACGATGGCGACGGAACGATACGGCACGGCTCGCGTCCCCTACCAGGCCGGAAAGAGCGACGACAGGTTTTCCAGCCAGGAATACACATACCCTATCGCCAGGGGATTGGAAATGACCAGTCGATCGATGAGCAGTACGGGCAGGGCGTTGGCCCCCACCGGGCTGAAAATCTGTACCAGCGCCCCGTTTTCCGCGCCCCTGATGCCGATGGCGCAGCCGAACATGCCGCGGGTCGCAATCCCGGCCGGAGGGAGAAGCCCTGTGTCCGCCGGGTAGCGGCGGGAAGCGGCCCAGAGCGACGCCACCGGCAGCAGGAAGTTGTATACCCGGCGATAGGCGTCGCGGTTGCCGCTGTAATAATAAAAGGAATAGCCGCCGGAGAGGCCGGCGGAAGTTTCAAGGAAATCCGCCGTCTGGGCGAGCGATTCCCGGGATCCTTGGGATTCGCGAATCAGCGAGACCAGCGCCTGCGGATGCGTGGCCGCGTACAAGGTGCCCGTCTGGCCTCCCGGCCTGGAAGGGGCAAGGAAAAAAGCGGGGGCGAGCGGCGCCTGGAGCGAGGCGCGCCGATTGAAATAGCGGATTGGATATCCGCTCACGGCGAGGGTGTTGAAGGTTTCGCCGGCGTTCCGTTCCATCTGGCCGACGATCGCCTCGAAAGCGGGGATGTTCACCTGCCGGAAAAGCGCCACCAGAGTGTCGTCATGCGGATGCAGAATGATCTCGTTTCCGAGCGGCGCGACCAGTTGCGCCAGCGGAACGCCCAGAATCTGCCCGTTCGCAATCAGGCCGGCCAGGCCGCCGGGCCTGGCTATGGCGCCGATCGAGTCGGCCAGGTAGGATGCCTCGCGGAAAAACGTCGGCAAATCGATTCGCAAGGCCGCGAAGAAATCGGTCTGGGTCGGAATGGTCCGGGAATAGGCTTCCATCCCGACCCCTTGCCATTCGGGCGGCACGGGCAGAAGCGCCGAAAGGATGCCTTCGGTCCGGCCGCCGGGCGAAGCGAGGAAAAGGTTGTGCCTGATGCCGTTCTGGCGATAAGCGCCGGTTATCCCGATTGCCTGCGCTCCCGCCAGCCCCAACGCCTCGATTGCCCGGATCGCGCCGGTATAATTCAACGCGTCCAGGATGGACATGAGGCGGCCGGCGTTAACGAAGAGGAAAGACGAAGCGGCGGACGCCTCGCTGCCGCGCCAGGCGGCCTGGAAAAGGGGGTTCCCCGCCAGGGACGAGGCCGGACGGGAGGCGGCGTCGAAAAGCCGGGCGATTCCCTCGGATCCATGGCCGTTATAGATGAGGATCAGGTTGCCGATCGCCGCCACCCGGATGTCCGGGCCGATGCGGAGAATGGGGGGGTAGCCGGAAAGGGTTTCCTCCTGCGCCAGGCTTTTCAGGGGCAGGTTGGGATCCATTCCCTGGCTTTGCAGCACCGACCGCACCACTTCCGGGCGGTTCAGCAGCGCCTTGACGGCGGAAAAGACGGTTTCGCGATCCGGCTGGCCGCGAAGGGCGAGGACGGCCGCGAACTCGTAGAAGGGATCGCCGCCGCGGCCTATCCCTGCGTTGATGAGGGAGAAGCCGATTTTCGCGTCAAGCAGTTCGGCGGCGAATTGGGAGGAAACGCCGGCGGCGCCGGCCAGATCGCCGGCCAGCAGCCGGCGCGATTCCTCGAAACTCTTCAGAAACGGGGCCATTTCGGGAAGGGCGGACAACTGGTAAAAAAAGCTGGCCGAATAGTCGTGTTCCAGGCTGGCGGCATCGGGGGGGATCAGGCAAGCGATGGCGTTGGCGGGGAGAATGTCAGGAAACGCGATCCGCCGCGTCTCCGCCGCCGGGGCCGGCGCCGGAACGAGGATCGGAAGGATGATCAGCAATGCCGTCAGGCCCATCCGGCTTTCGCCGCCGGGGAAGCGAATTCCCCTTCGGCATCGGAGATCGTTTCCGGAGCAAGCGGATTTCGTCATTCGTACGGCCAGCCTTTTCATGTCTTTATTTGGGCGGCGCCGAAAGCGCGCCGGCCAGTTTTTCGTCGGCGTTCCGGATGGCGGCAAGCACCCCGTTCGAGGTGATGGTGGCGGCGGTTATGGCGTCGAGATCGCCGCCGCCTTTCTTGAGGGCGAGGCTCCCGGCCGTCCGCCCGCGAAACTGGCTCTGGAAGGGGGTCGCCTTGTCAGGATTCGCCGGCGGCGCATTGCCGGTCAGCAGTTCGCCCATGGTGAAGGGGGGACGCGAGTCCTTCACCCTTTCCCCCAATCCAGGCGTCTCTTCGCTCTTGATCACCGAAAATCCGACGATGTACCGCTCTTTTCCGCCTGCCGGCGGCAGCCGGTCGTTCGGCACATAGCCCTTGAGCAGATCGGCGGCGGCGGCCGGCCCGGTGAATCCCACCATGAGCGTGACGGGGACGGCCGAATTGTAGCCCGTCCCTTCGCCGGTGGCCGCGAAGTAGAGGGGCTGCCGCGCATCCTCGGATGCGTACAGGGCGGTGACTCCTTCGGCCATGGGCTTGGGCACCAGCGGACCGCCGCCGTTTTCTCCCTGGAGGAAGAAGACATTTTGCAGCGCCTTTTCTTGGTCCTCCTTCTCGCGCTCGGCAATCACCGGGGCGGTGATGGCGAACGTCAGGGAGAGGAGTCCGGAGGCGACGCCGGAAAAAAAGGCCAGGGACCCGATGAGCTTGACGTAAAGGTTCATGTCCGCTTCCCCGCATCCTGTCCGAAAAAACTTTCCCAAACGCGAAACGCCATTGTAGGGGAAACGCGGCGGCGCGCAAGAGGTTTCGCCTTCACCGCCGCCGATATTCCTCCGCCAGTTCCGAAAGGATGGGCAGCAGCTGCTTTTTTCGCGACACCACGTCCTTCATGTCGTAAACGGACTCCTCCTGTTTCGGGAGGTTGACGAAGTGGGCGAAGCCGGGCTCCGCCGCCATGATCATGATGCTCGAGAGCAGGGTGATGTCGGTTATCAGGATGGCGGCGAAAAGGGCGCCGGCGGCTGCGCGTTCCCGTTCCAGCTCTTCGAGGAATTCCGCCTTCCGGGCCAGGGCTTCCCGGAGACTTCCGACCTCCACCTGGCTGACGACGAAGGAGCATCCGTTTTCGTCGTATGTCTTCATGTCCTGCCGGATCAGTTCCGCCGCCGGCCGGCCGGCGATGTTCGAGGCGGCCCGCATGAGGTCGCGCCCCAGGGAATCGATGTCCAGATCGGCGATATTGGCCAGGTCTTCGGCCATTTCCCTGTCTTCCCGGGTCGTGGTGGCGGACTGGAGGACGAGGGTGTCGGCGAGAATGCCGCACAGGAGGATGGAGGCCATCCGGGAAGTCAGCGGGACGTGGTTCTCGCGGTAGAGGCCGGCGACAATGGTGCTGGTGGCGCCGACCGGCTTGTTGATGAAGGTGATGGGATGGCGGGTGGGCATGGCGCCCAGCCGGTGATGATCGATGATTTCGAGAATCCGGTAGTTTTCCACCCCTTCCACGGCCTGCGACGGTTCGTTATGATCCACGAGGATTATTTCGATGTTCGGATCGTGATACAGATCGGCTTCCGTGAGGATTCCCGCCACCACGCCGGCGTCGTCCACCACCGGGAGGGCCTTTCCCGGGGCGGCGGCGAGGGCGGGGGCGATCTTCCGAAGCGTTTCGTCCTTCTTGACTGGCCGGACGTCGGCGTTGGACATGCCCGAGACCGGCATGGAATAGAGGATAAGCATGGTGGTGGACGATGTGTCGTAGGGGCTGATGAGAAGCGACACGCCTTTCCGTTCCGCCGATTCCCGCAGCCGCCGGTTGGGCATGTCGCCGTTGGTGACCACCAGGGAGCGGACGCCGGCCTTGATGGCGAAATCCTGTATTTCCTCCCGGTTGCCGGTAATGACGATGGTGTTTTCCGCCGGGTGGGTGGCGAGCAGGGTCTTGAACGTGTCGAATTCGGCGGAGGCGACGATGATGGGGCTGGTCCTGAGCTCGTCGGCCCGGTTCAGCACCGGGGTTTCGGCGTGCAGGACCGAAGCCAGAAGGCTGATGCTGGTGCGGATGGCGGTCTTCCGGCGCGGATTGCACATTTTGAGCATGCTTTGCGCGAAAAACCGGTAATGGAGAAGCGAGAGATAACGGCCTTCCCCGTCCACCACCGGCAGGATCGAGGCCTCGTTGGTTTGCAGGACGGCCATGGCGTCCCACAGGGACGTCTCGCCGTTCACCGTCTTGCAGTTCGGATTGTAGTAATACCCGACCTTTGGCATCAGGTCGGGGATGAATTCCGGAAGGGGGACCTGGAAGCGGGCGAAAATATATTCCGTTTGGGGAGAGGCCTTGCCGGCCCGGGCGGCAACGCAGTTCCCCATGCCCAGAGCCTGTTTCAAGTTGGCGTAGGCGGCCGCCGACACGGCCGAATCGGTGTCCGGATTGCGGTGTCCGAAAACATACGCCGTCTTCTCCCGTCCGGTGCCCCGGAGGATCCGGGTGTTTCCGCCCTGATCCGGCGACGGAAATTCCGGGATCGCCGCTTTTTTCATGCGTCTGTTCTCTCCCTCCCCCCATTCAGATGGCGAGACTGTCAAGAAGTTCGGACAGCTCGTCAATCTGGCGGGTCAATTCCGTCAGCCTGGCCTGTTCCCGCGCCACCACTTCCGCCGGAGCCCGATCCAGGAATTCGTGGTTGTGGAGTTTCACGTTCAACGAGTCGCGGCCCGCCAGCTTTTTCGTCAAGTTCTTTTCGATGCGGCGCCGCTCCAGCTCGACGTCCATCAACCCCGCCAGCGGAACGTAGACCTGGACGCCGGGCATCACTTCCGCCGCCGTCTGGGACGGCCGGACGAGCGCGACGCCGATTTCCAGGTCCCCGACCCCGGCCTGGTTGCGGATCATCCCGGCCAGCGGGGCGAGGCTTTCCGCCTCCCCGGCGGCGGCGGCGCTCACCAGGGCCGCCAAAGCGGAGTTCGGCGGCAGGACGAACTTGGCCCGGATGTTCCGGATTGCCCGGACCACATCCATGGCGAGCGCCATGTCCCGTTCGACCGCCTGGTCCCGCCGGAACGAGTACTTGTCTTTGTCCGGCCAGGCGGCGCGGATCAGCATGGGGGCGGCCGGCTTGGGGTTTTCCAGTCCCCTGGCCGGAACCGCCTCGCCCAGAAGCCTCCACACCTCTTCGGTGAAAAACGGCGCCACGGGATGCAGGAGCCGGAGGATATTGTCGAGGGTCCAGGCGAGAACCCGCGCGGCGGAAGCCGCCGGGCGGCCGCCGTCGGCGAGGGCCGGCTTGGCAAGTTCCACATACCAGTCGCAAAAATCGCCCCAGGCGAACTCGTAAACGCTCTTGGCATATTCGTGGAAACGGAATTCCTCGAGGGCGCGGCCCGCCTCGCTCACGGTCGCGGCCAGGCGGGAGAGAATCCAGCGGTCGGCGATGGAAAGATCGGCGTTGGCGAGCGCCCCCCCGCCCGTTTCCGTCCCGGCCAGCCGGATGAGGACGAAGCGGCTGGCGTTCCACATTTTGTTGATGAAATTGCGGCCCATCTCGAAACGGGTGGGGGCGAGCCTGATGTCCTGGCCGTCGGTGGTGAGGGTGCAGAGGGTGTAGCGGACGGCGTCGGCCCCGTAAGCCTCGTAGGCGAATTCCCGGCCGAAACGCCGCTGCTTCCCGCCCTGGATCATGGCCAGCGGATCGATGCCGTTCTCCCGCGTCTTGGACATCCTGGCCCCGTTCTCGTCCAGGATGGTGCCATTGATGTACACCCGGCGGAAGGGAACGTCGCCCATGACATGGAGGCCCATCATCACCATCCTGGCCACCCAGAAGTAAATGATGTCGCGGGCGGTCACCAGCACGCTCGTCGGATAGTAGAAATCGAGCTCCGGCGTCTTGTCCGGCCAGCCCATGGTGGAGAAGGGCCAGAGGGCGGAACTGAACCAGGTGTCCAGGACGTCGGGGTCCTGCCCGATGTCGTCGGAGCCGCATTTGGAACAGGCGGACGGATCCTCGACGGCGACGGTCATGTCGTTGCATTTCCGGCAATACCAGACCGGTATGCGGTGGCCCCACCAGATTTGGCGGGAAATGCACCAGTCGCGGACGTTTTCGAGCCAGGAGAGGTAGACCCGCTCCCAGCGCTGGGGGACGAATTTCAGCTTTCCCTCCTTCGAGGCCTGGATGGCCTTGTCGGCCAGCGGCCGCATGCTGACGAACCATTGCTCGGACAGGTACGGCTCGACCGCCGTGTCGCAGCGGTAGCATTGGCCGACGGCGTGGCGGTGCTCCTCCGCCTTTTCCAGCAGTTTCGACGCGGCCAGCTCCTCGACTATTTTTCCGCGGGCCCGAAAACGCTCGATTCCGGCGTATTTTCCGGCCTCTGCCGTCATCATCCCGTCCGGGCCGATCACCGTGATTTGCTCCAGGTCGTGCCTGAGGCCGACCTCGAAGTCGTTCGGATCGTGGGCGGGGGTGATCTTCACCGCCCCGGTGCCGAAGGCGCGATCCACCATTTCGTCGGCGATTACGGGGATTTCCCGGTTCATGATGGGGAGTATCGCCTTCTGCCCGACCAGGGAATTGTAGCGCTCGTCCTCGGGGTGGACGGCCACGGCGACGTCTCCGAGCATGGTTTCCGGGCGGGTGGTGGCCACGACCAGGAAGCCCGGCCCGTTTTTCATGGGATAGCGGATATGCCAGAGTTTGCCGTCCTGTTCGACATGCTCGATTTCGTCGTCGGCCAG
>JAITKH010000278.1 GCA_031278535.1 Planctomycetota bacterium
GTCTCCCCTCTGGCCAATACGACTGGTCCCTGGCATGTGCGGTCGCTTCGCCCTGAAGACCATCCCCAAGTCCCTGGCGGAGGTTTTCGGTTTGGAGCCGCCGAAAATGGAGCCGCGCCCGGACATCCGGCCGAGCGAAGCGGTGCCGGTCCTGTTGCGGGAAGAAGTAACCGGTCGGCCGGTTTTCCGGATCCTGACCTGGGGTCTGGTGTTGCCTATGACCGGAATCGCACGGAAGCCGGTTCGCCTTATCAACGCCCGGTCTGAAACCCTGCACGAGAAACCGGCTTTCCGGGAAGCGTTTCGCCGCCGCCGCCGCCTGGTTCCGGCCAGCGGCTTTTACGAATGGCGACGCGACGGAAGAAAGCGCATCCCCTTCTTTTTCACACCGTCCGATCCCGCCGTCCCGCTGGTCTTGGCGGGGATTTGGGAAGAAAGCTCGGAAGATCGATCGGGAGCCTTCGCCATAATCACCACCGGGGCCAACATGGAGGTTCTGCCGGTTCATGATCGGATGCCGGTGATCCTGCCGCCGGCAGCTTGGCAGGACTGGCTTGCCCCGGAGGCCCGGAAGCGCGAAGATGTGACGAGGCGGCTTGGTCCGGCCGGGGATGGATTCCTCAAGGTTGACGCTCTCCTTCAAACTGATGAGGAGAAGGAAGCGAGGAGAAGATCGCTGTTTCCGGCAGATTGGGGTCGGGATAATATGAAAGACGAATCCGATCAGAATATTCCTCATTGATATGGAATCGAAAATGTAACGGTTTTTAGCGCCTCATGTATTGTATGTCTTGGAGGCTTTGGAATAGCGTGATGTATACTTCACGCAGCCCGTCATTGTGAAGATTCTATTATTTGAAGCTTCGGGGGAAGCGGTGTTTTCAGTTCTTCTGTATGCTTTTGGACGCATCTTCTCCGCGTGATTCGCGCGGCTGCGGTTTCGGCTCGCCGCGAAAGGATTTTTGCATGTCCGATCCTCTCGACGACGACGCGCGGTTCCTGCGCCATGTCGGCCCGGCCAGGGGCCGGGATTTCGCCAGGCTGGGCGTCCGGACCATCCGCGATCTCCTCTACGCCTTTCCCCGCGACATGTCGGATCGCTCCAGCCTGCACCGCATCGCCGACTGCCCCGAGGGGGAGGCAAGTACCGTCCTTGCCTCCGCCGTCGCCGTATCCGAACGCTCCATCCCGCGCCGGGGCGGAAAAGGCGGCCGCTTGAAAATCACCACTGCCGAACTGTCGGACGACTCCGGAAAATTTCTTGAGGTTTCCTGGTTCAACCAGCCCTGGCTGAAAGGCAAGATGCTCCGCCGCCGGATGCTTGTCCACGGCAAGGGACACTGGCGTGGTGCCAGGTTGGTGATGGATCACCCCCTGTACCAGATAGTGCCCGAGGAGGACGCCCAGGCGCGGGAGGCGGTTGGCGGCTTTGCCCGCGTCGTCCCAATCTATCCTTGCGCAGGCGGGTTGACCCAGTCGATTTGGCGTACGATTATGACCAGGACCGTCGAATTGTATCTTTCCGGACTGGAGGAGCCGCTTCCGGTGGAAATGGTGGCGCGCCTGGACCTTCCCGGCATCGGCGAGGCGATCCGGAACCTGCATTTTCCCGGGGACGCCGCCGCCTGGCGTCGGGCGCGCCTCCGCCTCGCCTGGGACGAGTGCCTCTTCTTCCATCTCACGCTTCTCGCAGCCCGCCGCCACGCGCTCCTGGATCTGCCCGGCCGGCAATTCCGCATCGGTCCGGAACTGGACAACCGCATCCGCAGGCTCTTTCCTTTCCGCCTGACGCCCGGTCAGGATCGGGCCATCCGGGAAATAACCAGGGACATGGAAAGCCCGCTTCCCATGCAACGCCTGCTCCAGGGCGACGTCGGCTGCGGCAAGACGGCGGTGGCGGCGTATGCCCTCCTGGCCGCGGTGGCGAACCGTGCCCAGGCCTGCATTATGGCGCCGACCTCCCTCCTTGCCCGGCAGCATTTCGACACGTTCGAGCGTATCCTTGCCAACAGTTCCAACGCCAGGGTCCGCATGAACATCCTGACCGGCGGCATGCCGGCGGCGGAGCGCGCCCTTGTCGTGGAACGGCTGGCGAACGGCGGCATAGACATCGTCTGCGCCACCCATTCCGCCATCGGCGGCAGCGTGGCCTTTCGCGATCTCGGCCTGGTGGTCATTGACGAACAGCACAAATTCGGCGTCCGCCAACGTTACGATTTGGTCCGGAAGGGCGTACGGCCCGATACCCTGATCATGACCGCAACCCCCATTCCCCGCAGCCTCGCCCTCTCGGTTTACGGCGACCTTGACCTCAGCGTCATTGACACGCTGCCGCCCGGCCGGAAGCCGGTGAGGACGCTCCTGTTCCCGCAATCACGGCGGGAACAGGCTTGGGAAGCCGTCCGCAACGAACTCCGGCGTGGGCGCCAGGCCTTCGTCGTTTGTCCGCTGGTCGGGGAGGGCGAAGAGCGGCTTGACGTCAAGTCGGCGGAGGCGGTCTTGGAAGGAGCGGCGAAAGGGAAACTTGCCGGCTTTCGGTTGGCGCAACTCAACGGGCGGATGGCCCGCGGGGAACAGGAGCGGATTATGGACGATTTCCGCTCCGGGCGAATCGACGCACTTGTGAGCACCATCGTCGTCGAGGTGGGGGTGGACGTTCCCAATGCCACCGTCATATTGGTCGAGCAGGCCGAACGTTTCGGCCTGGCACAGCTGCACCAGCTGCGGGGCCGGGTGGGGCGGGGGACGGAACCGGGAATATGCATCCTGCTTTCGGACGCGCGGGAAGGCGAAGCGGGAGCGCGCCTCGCCGCCCTGCTTGCCCATGCCGACGGATTCGCCATCGCCGAGGCCGACCTGGCCATCCGGGGACCGGGGGAATTCGTCGGCGCCCGGCAGCATGGATGGTCCGGACTCCGGCTGGTCGATCCCGCCCGCGACATCGATCTGCTCCGGGAGGCGCGGGAGGAGGCGTTGCGGCTTCTCGAAGTCGATCCCGATCTGGTCCGAAGGGAACATCTTTTCCTTAGGCGCGAGCTCGTCCGCCGCTACGGGAAACTATGGGATCGGGCGGCAGGTTTGTAAACTTGAATCAAATGCATATAACTCAAATAATACCAATATGTACAACGAAACTAAAAACGCCATCGGCACGAAAATCGGCATTTCCGCTTCCCGATTGCCAAAACGCATTCTCCCGTTCAAGCGTCTCAATACGCTTCAGCGAAGGTTGTGGTAAAGATTCAGGCTCATATTCGCAAATAGGGGAACGGAAGAATCAATCCATTGTTCTGAATAGGGATTGATGCGTCCGTCACTTGTTCGGGAACATGAGCCAAGATTCAGTGTCGAAATTTAACGGCCTGTCGCACATGGCATCATCAGATTACGGAATTGCCCGGCAAATGTCGACTCCTAACGGAAAAATATCGTGTCCTGGGCAAAATTCAATAGACGTGAACGGTTACAGCATAAACGCATAATCAAGGCAGGCAAGGAAAATCCCTCGCTGATTGCGCTTTCCCGGGACCAGTGCTGTGTACAGTCTCAATCCTTACAAATTCTGAAGTCCGTTTGTTCCGGGATTGACCTCTGATGCCGAAGGGGAATTCACTTCCCCGTAGGCGGAAACCGGATGAACCGGGGGCGCTCCCAGTACAGTCTCAAGCAAAGATTGAGACTGTACGGAACACTAGGGATGCCGGTCTCCATCAAAAGCGGAAATGGGGATTCCTGTGGATGCGGTCGGATGTCAGACGACATCGCCGCCGCCTGTTTCCAGCGCCTGTTCGATCAGGCCCAGCAGTTCTCCGGGCCGATCAAGTTCCATGTCGACTCCCAACGCCCAAATATCGCCGCCGGCCTTCTCCGCCGCCAGCTGATCGAAAGCTGTTTTCGCCGCGTCCTTTTCGGTCGTTACCAGCCTGGCGCCCAGCCGGCCGGCCTGGGCCAGGGCCGGGGCAATCGCTTCCGGGCCGAAGTCGGCGTGATCCGGTCCGGAGAAGGAGAGAACAATCCTGGCGCCCAGACTTTCCAGGGTTTTATGAAACGCCTCCGGACGGGCGATGCCGGAAAAGGCGGCGACATCGAGATCCAGCAGGGCCGCCAAGCCGACATCCCCCCCATCCAGGCGGCGAAGCCGGGCCGGACGATGGCGGGCGGTGAAAATGGCGGCATTCGGGGCCAGCCGGACGATTGTTTTCCGGAGTTCCCGGATCAACGCCGGTTCGCGTTGATCCGAACGGGTGATGACGATGGCCTGGACGCCGTCAGCCAGGGCGGAGGGGAATTCGCGCAGCAATCCGCCCGGCAGGCAATTGCCTCCGCCCCAAGGGGAAACGGCGTCGATCAGGACCAGGTCCAGGTCGCGATGGAGCCGGCGATGCTGAAAGCCGTCGTCCAGGAGGAGGACCTCGGCGCCGCCGTCCAGGGCCAGCCGGGCGGCGGCCAGGCGATCGGCGTTCGCCGCGACAACGGCTTCCGGGCAGAGACGGTGGTATAATTCCGCCTCGTCCGAACGGCCGCCGGCGTCCCGCCGCCAGCCACGGAGCAAAATGCCGGGGCGGCGTCCTCGGGCTAAAAATTCCCGCGCCAGCATGAGAACGAAAGGCGTTTTCCCCGAACCGCCGGCGGCAAGATTTCCGACGCTCACGACCGGCGCCGGAAGGCGGCGGGACGGGAGCCAGCCGCGGCGGTAGGCGCCGCGCCGCGCCG
>JAITKH010000284.1 GCA_031278535.1 Planctomycetota bacterium
GTGGGCGCCGGTCGCCAGCAGCACTCCGAAGCAGGAGAGCGTTTTGCCGCCGGCGCGGACGATCTTGACATCGCCCTTCATGTCCAGGCCTTCCGCTTCGGCAAGCAGAAATTCGGCTCCGAAGGCCTGGGCCTGCCGCCGCATCGTATCGCTGATGGCGGCGCCGCTGGCCCGCGCGATGCCGGGATAGTTGACCACCTCGTTCGTGATGGTGATTTGCCCTCCGAAACGCTCCTTTTCCACCACCACCGGCCGATAGCGGGCGCGAGAGAGGTAGAGGGCCGCAGTCAGTCCGGACGCTCCCCCACCCACGATGACCACATCATACAAATTCTCCGCATTGTCCATAATTTTCTCCATGACCGGAGGGGGGAGAGGCGCTTTGCGCCGCCGCCGCCTGACGAAGAATCGCGGCCCATTCGCGTACGCGCTGTTTCGCCAATCCAGTGCCTGTGCGCCGTCCCGCGCCGAATCGCAACTTTATTCACCTGGACGGAAAACAAGCCCGTCGAGAAAAATTCCGCGGGGGGAAGGTAAAGACAACGCGATTCCCGGCGGCCTGAAAAGTTGGCCTGACGAGCGTCGAAGTCCGTTTCTTCCGGAATCGACATCCGACGCCGAAAAGACGTTCACCTCCAAGAAGGGGGAAACCGGGTGAACCGGGGACATCCCCCCCCCCCCCTCCACAGTCTTGATCGACGGCCGAAACTGCGGAGAATACCCGACGCTTGCCAGAAAGATTGGGTCAGGCGCCATGGAACCGCGCTTCGCGCCAGTCGTGATGATCGACGGGGGGAAGTTACAAACGCCCCACCAGGTCCAGGCTGGGCTTCAAGGTTGCCGCGCCTGGTTTCCATTTGGCCGGGCATACTTCGCCCTTATGCTGGGCTACGAACTGGCTGGCTTGCAAGCGGCGGAACAGTTCGTCCGCGTTGCGGCCGACGCTGCCGGAAGTGACTTCATACATCACGATTTTGCCTTCCGGATTGACGATAAAGCTGCCGCGCTCGGCCAAACCGTCCGCTTCGATATAGACATGGAAGTCCTTGGCCAGGGCGTGGGTCGGATCGGCCAGCATCGGGTACTTGATTTTCTTGATGCGATCGGAAGCGTCGTGCCATGCCTTGTGAACGAAGTGGGTGTCGCAGGAGACGGAATAGATCTCGCAACCGGCCGCCTTGAAATCGGCGTATTTGTCGGCCAGATCTTCGAGTTCGGTGGGACAGACAAAAGTAAAGTCGGCGGGATAAAAGAAGAAAACGCTCCACTTTCCCAGAATGTCCGCCCTGGTCACCGTCTTGAAATCGTCATTCTGAAAAGCCTGTACCGAAAAATCCGCCATTTCCTTGTTAATCATGGACATAATTGTTTTACTCCTCATACAATAATGGTAAAAAAAGAACTCCCGAAAATTCCATCATGTTCAACCGACCATGAAGTATAGCGCCGATTGGGAAAATGTCTATGCAAATTTTTCCCGGTACGACATTGTTGCCCAAAGTCTACGCAGAAAAATTCCCATTAAATGGATTGATGGCGGGGTAATTTTCTTTCCGGTACGGGATATACCGTCCGGTCTTTCTATACTGCCGGCGGCTTGGAATTGTATTTTTCATCCCTGGGGGAAGCGAGGCGCTCCCCGCCTGCCGCCATCCGGTCAATTCATTTCGCCGCCGAGGCTTTTCCGGAAAAGGGCGGCGCGGGCGGCGTCGCGATCGCCCGGTTCCAGCTCGCGCCCTTCCAGGCGCTGCAAATGGGCCGGTTGGCTGTAAAGGAACAGGCGATCGAGTTCGGACGGCCGGATATCGGTGAACAGCCCCATGGCCAGCCCCATGCGAAGCGAGGACAGGTGGCGCATGGCTTCCTCCGTATTCATCAGCCGCGCATGCCTGAGCGCCCCCCAGCTCCGCCAGATGCGATCCTCCAGTTGCCTCCGTTCCGAGGCGGCCAGGCGGGCGCGCGCCCGTTCCTCGTACCGGACGATGGCGGCGATGGCGGCGTCCATGTCGTCGATGATGTCGGCTTCGTTCTTGCCGCAGGTGGCCTGGTTCGATATCTGGTAGAGCTCGCCGTAAGCTTCCGTTCCCTCGCCGTAAAATCCGCGAACGGCCATGCGCATTTCAATAATGGCGCGATACACCTTTTCGATATGGCGGGTCATCGCCAGGGCCGGCAGGTGAAGCATTGCCGAAACCCTGAGGCCGGTGCCGACGTTGGTGGGGCAGGAGGTGAGATAGCCGTAAAAGGGATCGAAGGCGAATTCCAGCCGTTCGGACAGCTGATTGTCCAGGCGATCGGTCCTGGCGTAGGCCTCGTGAAGAGCCAATCCCGGCATCAGGCACTGGAGGCGCAAATGATCCTCTTCGTTGATCATCATGCCCAGCGACCTCTCCGGATTAAGGGCCACCGCCCTGGGGCCGGAACCTTCGGCCAATTCCCGGCTGATCAGGTGGCGTTCCACGAGGAGGCGGCATTCAAGAGGGGATTCCTCGTCGATGTTCCGCCAGGCGAAGGCGTCCCCTCCCGGCAGCGTCCCCACGACCCTTTTGATGTCGGAAAGGATTTCAAGCCGATCCGAACCGTCCGGATGGGTGGGGAATTTGCGGCCGGCAAGGTTCCTCGCCAGCCGCACCCGGGTGGAGATCACGATGCCGATATTCCGCCGGGCGGCCGGGCAGGGCTTCCCGGGAGCGTCGTCAACCAGCATCTTCAACCTTTCCCGTCGCCTCGTGCGCCAATGCGTCCAGTTCGGACTTGAGAAGAGCCGCCCTCTCGTAGTCCTGTTCGGTCACCGCATCCCGCAGGCGCCGCTCAAGCGAGCGCATAGTCCTGATGTTTTCGGCCGCGGCCGGATCGGTGCGGGCGGGGGTCTTGCCGACATGGAAGGGGCCGTTTCTCGATGCGCGCGGGGGAAGCTGGGAGGCAATCAGCCGACGCAGTTGATCGCCAAACTGCTGATAGTCGCACGGACAGCCCAGGCGAGTCTGTTCGGTGAAACGCTTCCAGGTGAATCCGCAAACGGGGCAGACCGTGTCTTTCGCTTCCGTCCGGCGCTTCGACGCGGGCAGGACGGCCGCCGCCAAAGCGGAAGGGAGCGTTCCGGGCAGCTTTCCGCCCTCTCCCTTTTTCGCCGCCAGTCCCAGGAGTTGCGGCAGGTTGGCGGCCGTCTGGATGTTGAACCCCTTCTCCTTGGCGCACGCCTCGCAGATATGCACCTCCTTCTTCACATTGTTATGGATGTCGGTGAGATGGATGGTGGCGGGGGATTTTTTACAAATCTGGCAGATATACATCGGAGCCGTCCTATCGTTTTTCCCATTTTTTGAGGTTGGCCAATTCGGACAGGGTCCTGCCGGACCGGATCTCGGCCGCCAGGCGCCTTTCGGACTCTGCCACGTCCAAAGCGCGGTTCGCATATTCCAGGGCGGCTTCCCGGGGCAGGACCATCACCCCGTCGTCGTCGCCGAAAATCCAGTCGCCCGGACGGACCGGCCGGCCGTCAATCACCAGCTCGGCGCCGATTTCTCCGAATCCTTTCGGCTCCCCCGCATGGGAGCAGATCAAGGTGGCGAAAATCGGCAATCCCAACTTTGTCGAAACGTCCGCATCCCGGATGCCGCCGTGAATCACCACTCCCCCCAGTTTCCGGTTGATGGCCGACTGGGCGGCAAGTTCGCCGAACACAGCCGGCGGCACCCCGCCGGTGTCGGCCACAAGAATTCCTCCCGGCTGGGTCTGGTCTATGGCCTGGACCACCTTGTTCCAGTCGCCGGGGGCGCTGCGCACCGTCTGCGCCTGTCCGGCTATCCGGAGGCCGGGCGTCCGGGAAACAGGTCCGGCGAGGCAGGGACGGTGGTGCATGGCATCGGAAAGGTTGGAGGTGGAAACTTGAAGCAGGGCGTCCCGTATGCCGGAAGGCCCAATCTTCTTGCCAAGCCCGGCGGCGCGCGGCTTGCCGCTGTCCAGCGCCAGACGGATGTCCCTGGCGGCCCGGCTGGCATCCTCGGCCTTGTGTAGCGCGCCGCCGACGATGACGATGTCGGCGCCCGCCTCCACAAGGGACGGAGCGGTTTCGGACGTGACGCCGCCGGCCGCCGCCAGCGGCAAATCGGTCTCGGCCCTTGCCGCCTTGACCCGGGCCAGCGGATCGCCGCCGCGCATCTGATCGTCTATCGGGACATGGACGCCAATGATGTCCACGCCCAGCCGTACCGCCTCGGCCACCCGCGCCCCCAGTCTCTCCGCCGCGATGCCGATGGTGTCGCAGCAGACGCGCTGGCCATACTTGCGGCCGGCTTCCACGCACTGGCCGATGGTGGAGTCGGAAGCCGCGGCCAGGACCACGGCGACGTTGGCGCCGGCATTGGCGGCGGCCTCGAATTCCGTCCGGCCGGCGTCCATGGTTTTCAGATCGGCCACAATCGTGCGATCGGGAAAGGCCGCCCGGAGGCGTCGTACCGCCTCCAGGCCTTCGGCCTTGATAAGCGGGGTGCCGGCCTCCAGCCAATCGGCCCCGCCGGCCACGGCCTCCCCGGCCAAACGGAGTGCGCGCTCCAGATCAATGAAATCCAGGGCTGCCTGGAGAACCGGCCAGGGACCGTCCACGCCGCGAATCGCCTTCTCCATCATCTTCCTCCCCGCTCCGGAAACGCCTGCCAGGGGAATAATGTCTTTGACTCCCAACGCGATTGCCGGTTCAATTTCCCCTTTCGGCCCAGCCGTCCGGCCGGACAGGAATTGATAATATCCGATTCGCGGGAGATATCAAGCACTTGTTGCCGTCAAAATGGGAACCGGAAATTTTCGCGGCCGAACGCGATTACATCATTGTGCGCAAACCGCCGGGCGTGGAAACGACTTCGGAGAACGGCAGCCTGGAACTCCTGTCCCCGCTCAGGCGCCTTCTCGGCGATCCGGGTCTCAGGCCCGTTCATCGGCTGGACCGGGATACTTCGGGGGCGCAGCTTTTTGCCCGGAACCCGGAAGCGGAAAAAACGTTTCTCCGGCTGTTCCGCGAGCGCCTGGTGGAGAAACGGTATCTCGCCTTCTGCCTCGGCGCTCCCAGGAACCGGCGGGGAACGATCAACCGCAACCTTTCCGAATGGTCGGGCGGCCAGCGGCCGGTTCGGACGCTTAGGCGGGGAGGGCTGACTGCCTCGACCGGTTATGAATGCCTGGCCCTGTCCGGATGGCTGCCGGGCGGCTGGCGGGCGGGATTCCTCTCCTTCGCGCCGCGCCAGGGACGCACGCATCAAATCCGGGTCCACGCCTCCGCCCTTGGCTATCCCGTCTTGGGGGACGACCGGTATGGGGAAAGGGCGTTCAACAAATTGGCGAAGGAACATCTTGGCCTGACGAGGCAGGCGCTCCATGCCTGGCGCCTCGCCTTCGAATGGAAAGGGAAAAAGATGGAGGCGATTTGCCCGCTTCCCGAGGATATGCGCCAAGCCGGCGAGAAGGCCGGACTGTCAATGGAGGGATGGTAATCCGTGGATTATCTGCCCGCGATTTTCGAGAAAATACTGTATATCCTGCTTCTGATCGGTACCGGCTTCGTCTGCCGGCGGATGGGATGGCTGTCGGACCAGGGCGAAAAGGATTTGGGCCTGCTCATGCTCGACGCCATCTGGCCGGCGATGATATTCTCCTCGGTCGTGTCCACCCTTGAGGCTGAAGACATCATCCGGAACGTCTGGATGCCGGTGCTGTCGCTCCTGACCCATGTCTCCGGATTTTTCATCGGCTTGCTGGCGGCGCGCCTGGCCGGTTATGGCGGGGACCGGCGAAAAGTTTTTCTCTTCAACTGCACCATGAACAATTTCCTGGTCATGGCCCTGCCTTTCGCCGAACTCTTCTTCCCCGGCCGGGGAACCGCCCTCCTGGCCGTGGCCAACCTCGGCTCCATCGTCGCCATCTGGACGCTCGGCGTCTTCGCCATGACCGGAACGGCGACGCTCCGCCAAACCATGCGGAATTTCATGTCCACCGGCATGATTTCCACCCTTGCCGCGATCTTGTGCGTCCTCACCGGCATCGGCCGCCTGATTCCGCAGCTGATAGTGGACGCGCTCCACACCACGGGACAGCCGACCCTGATTCTCGGCATGACCGTGGCCGGAGCGCAAATATACAAATTGGGCCGGCGCGCGCTCGTTTTCGATTCATGGAACATCCTGACCGGCCTTATTCGAAACATCGTCATTCCGGCCGCCATGGTGGGACTGGCCTGTCTTCTTCGGGGCGCGGTGGGGTCGGAGGCCCTGGTCCTGTTCGCCCTGGTAAGCGTCGCTCCGGTCAGCATCAACTCGATACCCATGGCCATGAAATACAATTCCGATGCCGAACTCGCAGCCCAGTCGGTGATTTTCACCCATCTTCTGGCCCTGTTCAGCATGCCGATCCTTATCAGCCTGATCCGGCATTTTCTGTTCTGAGCGTCCGGCCCGGCGGGGCCGGCTTGACGGCTGGCGCCGGGATTGGTATTAGTGATGGCGGAAAGAACGGAAAAAACGGCCGGATGGAGGAATGATTTGGGCAAATCCCCGGGGATGGCGAAAGCCGCAAGGCTCATGCATGGTCCGGAACGGCCGCCGCTGGCGGATCGAATGCGCCCGACAACCCTGGACGAATTCCAGGGGCAGGAACATCTGGTCGGCCCCGGCCGGCTCATCCGCCAGGCCATCGAATCAGACGTCGTTCCATCCATGATACTCTGGGGGCCGCCGGGCAGCGGCAAGACCACCCTGGCCAAGGTCATCGCCAACACCACCAGCCGCCGTTTCGTCACCTTTTCAGCCGTTCTCCAGGGAGTGAAGGAGGTCAGGGCGATTGTCGAAGAGGCACGGGAGCGGCTCGGCTCCGGCGGCGGCGGCACCATCCTGTTCGTGGACGAGATACACCGTTTCAATCGAAGCCAACAGGACGCTTTCCTTCCCCATGTCGAATCCGGCATCGTCACCCTGATTGGGGCCACCACCGAGAATCCCTCCTTCGAGGTGAACGGAGCCTTGCTGTCCCGGTGCCGCACCTATGTGCTCAAAGCCCTGTCGGACGACGATATCGCCGCCATCGTGGAACGGGCCGTCCGGGATCGCGAGCGCGGGCTGGGCGACGACGGCGTCGAACTCCCGCCCGGGGCCAGGGACGTCCTTGTCAATTACGCCAACGGCGACGCCAGGACCGCCCTGAACGCCTTGGAGACCGCCGCCGCCGGCGCCCGGGTCGGCCCGAACGGCGAGCGCCGCATTGAGCTGGAACTGATGCGCGAGGCCCTGACCCAACGCCGCGTCGATTTCGACAACCGGGGGGAGGAATGGTACAACCTCATCTCCGCCTTGCACAAGAGCCTGCGCGGCAGCGATCCCCAGGCCGGGCTCTACTGGCTGGCCCGGATGCTTGAGGGAGGGGCGGACCCGCTCTACATCGCCCGACGCCTGATTCGCTTCGCCTCCGAGGACGTGGGCATGGCCGATCCGAACGCGTTGCCGCAGGCGGTGGCGGCCAAGGACGCGGTCCATTTTCTCGGCCTTCCCGAGTGCGACA
>JAITKH010000409.1 GCA_031278535.1 Planctomycetota bacterium
TGTCGCCGCGGAGTTTGTTGATAATCCGGAAGAGGTGATCGACCTCCTCGCTGGTGAGCGAACTGGTGGGCTCGTCCAGAACCAGGATCCTGGCGTTGTAGGATACCGCCTTGGCGATCTCCACCATTTGCCTCTGCGAGACGCTCAGTTTTCCGATTAGGGCGCGGGGATCGACGTCGATTTCGAGTTCGTCGAAAATGGCCCTGGTCCGGCGGAACATTTCCCTGTGGCTCACCAAGCCCACGCTGATCGGAAAGCGGCCGAGCCAGAGGTTTTCCATGACGCTTCGCTTGAGCACCTGGTTCAATTCCTGATGGACCATGGAGACGCCGTTTTCCATGGCCTCCTTTGGTCCGCTGAAGTCAACCGGGCGGCCGGATATCAGGATTTCGCCGGCGTCGGGCCGGTAGATGCCGAAGAGGCATTTCATCAGGGTGGATTTTCCGGCCCCGTTCTCGCCCATCAGGGCGTGGACCGTTCCGGACCTGACCTTGAGGCAGGCCCGGTCCAGCGCCTTCACCCCAGGGAAGGATTTGTCCATTCCCCGGATTTCCAGGAGAAAAGGTTCTTCGCTCATGCCGTCCCGCCATGGCCGTATTGCGGAAATTTTCCGGGAGATGAAAGAACCGCGGACGGGCATTTCCGGTTCCTGTCGAATGCCCGCCCGAGGTTGCGCTTCATGCCGTTCTATGCGCTATTTCGTTCTTTCATAGGGCGAATAGGGGATGCGCACCGCTATGCCGCTCCCGTCAAACGTGTAGCCGGTGCCGTCCAGCGGGGGCCGCCCCGCCACCAGATTCAGGATGATGGCGGAAACCGCCTGTCCCATGGCCTCTCCGTCCTGCTTCACCGTCGCGCTCATGATGCCTTTGTTGATGGCGTCGATGGCCTGTTCGGTGGCGTCCACCCCGACGACGGGGGTGAACTTCGTACCTCCTTCGACATTGTAGCCAACATTGGAGAGGGCGGCGATGGCGCCCATGGCCATCGAGTCGTTATTGGCGATCACCAGCTCGATTTTGCCTTCGTTCGCCGCCAGGGCGGATTCCATGGCGCCCTGCGCCTGGGCGGTGTCCCAGTTGCAGACAAAGGTCTGGCCAATCTGATCCATGGGGACGCCGTTCTCTCCGGCCTGCCTGACGCTCCACTCCGTCCTGGCGATGGCTTCCGGATTGTCGGGCTCGCCTTTGAACATGACGTATTGGAACTTGCCGTCCTTGTTGAGATCGTATTCGGGATGGCTGGTCCAGAGGTTCAGGATGATGTCGCCCTGCATCTTGCCGGCGTCGGCGGCGTTGGTGCCGACAAAAAGGGCTTTCGGATATGTTTTGAGCACCTTCAGATCCGGCTCGCGGTTGAAGAACACCACGGGGATGTTCGCCTCCTGGATCTTGGCCAGCACCCCCGCCGCAGCCTGGGCGTCGACCATGTTGACCAACAGCCCGTCCGTGCTTTTTTCAATCATGACGTCGAGCTGGTCGTTTTGGGTCGCCTGGTCGCCCTTTCCGTCCTGCATGCTGATGGAGGCTTTGCCCTCGAAAGCCTTGGTCAGGGCGTTGCGGACAGTGGATATATACGTGTCGTCGTACTTGTAAATGAGTACGCCGATTCTCGGTTGTCCCGCGGACACCCGGGCGGCGATGGCGGGCAGCAGGGCAAACGCCAGGGCGCCAGCCGCCAACAGGATCCTGGATAGATGATTCTTCATGGTATGCCTCCCTCAAGCAAAAGAAGCGATTTCAAAGCGCCAGCCCGGCGGCCGGCCGCAAAATGCGGGGAGAGTGTCGCGCGCGGGACGTTGTCTTCCGTCGTTCGTCCTGGCCGGGGCGGGCCGCGGCGCGGGGTCTATTGTATCCCATGCCAAATGATCGCGCAAGCCGTAAAATCTATGCGCCGGACGTCTATTTTCCCGAAGCGCGTCTCCCGCCGCGGTGGCGCGACGGTTTTTCAACGGATTGGAGCGCGTCTCACATTTGTCAGGCCGCTCGGGGCCTGTCGGGAACTATGCTGCTGGCGGTTCGAAATTGTGGTTTTCGCCGGGCGAGCGTTTTCACAATTCCGATCCGCAATGCGTATAATTATACTCGTGTTGGTCTGAAAGCGTGAAAAATCTCTCCGGTCGAAAATCACAGTTTCATGCTGCCGGCACTATAATGGCGCCGTAACGAAGAAGATAGTATCGCGGTCTCATGGCTGCCGGAAATCCCTGAAAAAAGGCTCTTCCGACCCGTGAACGCTTGCCCATTTTCGACTGCGCTTCCTGACGTTTCTCCCGGGAGTGCGCCATGCCGTCCCTTTTCGCGGGCGTCCGCGCGAAAATGCGGCGGCCGGTTGGGGGCGGGCGGCACCGGTAAAATCCGGAGTGCCCGGCGGCAATGCCGATGGCACTCCGGAAAACAGGCACATGGAGAAAAGAGCGGTTACATCGCGGTTTCGTATATGCGCTTGACCGCTTCCCGGGTAGCCTTTACGGGGGAGAGGCCGAGAAGGGTGTCCAGCGTAGGCGTTGTGAAGGCGAGATCAATCAACTTCGCGACATCCTCGGGGACAAAGCCTTCGGCACGCAGGTTGGCGGGAATGCCGACACCGGTCAGCCACTCCCGGACCCCTTTCGCCGCCACGTCCGCCTCGCCGGCCGCGCCCTTTAGCCCCGGAACGATGGGAGCCAGAACTTCTGCCAGCACCTCTCCCTTGACGGGGTAGATTTCCCTGATGATCCCGGGCAGGATGATTCCGAGCCCGGAACCGTGCGCCAACTGCGGCCTTAAACCGCTTAGGGGATGTTCCAGCCCGTGAGTCAAGTGCAGGAGCCCGTTGTCGAATCCGATGCCGGCCAGGAGGGAGGCATAAAGAAGAAAATAGCGCGCCCGCAAATCCCCGGGATCCTTTTTGGCTATCGGAAGGTACTTCGCCACAAGGCGTACTACATCCTTGGCGATGTCGATGCTGTAGGGAGAAGCAAGAATGGTTGTGGAAGCCTCGATTACATGGTTGACGGCATCGACCGACACGTACACGGTCTGGTGTTCCGGGAGCTTGGTCATGAGGCCGGGATCGTCTATGGAATACAAGGGATAAATGCACTCGAAGGCCAGCGCCGGCTTGAAGTCGTTTTCCGGGATGGAGACGACGGCAAAACGATTCATCTCGGTGCCGGTTCCGTGTGTTAGGTTCACCGCGACGATGGGAACCGCCTTTTCCGGGGCAAACGACACCCGGCAGACGTCGCGGGCGTTTTTATCGGGATAGGCGAGGAGAATCGCCGCCACTTTGCCTGCGTCGATAGGGCTGCCGCCGCCGACGGCGATGACCGCGGCCGCTCCCTTGCCGCGTCCGCCCGCCACCGCCGCGTCGACCTGGTCGGCGGTGGGATTGGGAGTCACCTGGTCATACAGGAAAAATCCCACGCCTTCGGCGTCAAGGGCAGCCTTGATTTTATCCCAGGCCCCGGTCTTTATGTGGGAGCCCTTTCCCGTCACCACCAGGACGGCTCCCACCTCGCGTTTTTTCAATTCCTTGACGATGTCGCCGATTTTGGCAATGGCTCCGACTCCCAGATAGCAGATGCTCCTTGCCCGGATTTCCGTAACCGCCGCGACGTCGATGGTGTCTTCCCACATTGTGCGTCTCCTTTCAACACAGCGTAACAGGCTCCATGGTGTCGGCGCTTCAAACATCGCCAAATATCGGGGCGCGACACGGGTCTGCGTATGAACTCGAAAATATTTTCTTTTCCGGGAAAACGCTTGTCAAGCGGAATGTGGAAAAAATTCTTTTTTAGTCGCCTGTCAGCCTGAAAAGACTGGATCGATGGATAGCGAAGCCCATTTGTTTCGGACTCGACCTCCGATGCCGATGGGGAATCCGCTTTCCCGGAGGAAAGACTCGGGGAAACCGGGGCAAATCGAGTAGGCGGGTTCCTCGCAATTCCCGCCTCCCACGCCATCGGACGTCCCATTGTGGCATACGGCGGTTTCCGGTAGACAATGAACGTGGAATCCTGTCTCCTCGTTCCGAAGATTTCCGTTTTCCGAGAGGCGGACGCGCGCACGTCTTCTTTCCGCCTTATGGCTATTAATGTGTTGCTCCGGTTTCGAATTTCGCGACGTTATGCTGTTTCGGCTATTGTCGAGGATCCGTGCGCTGCTTCCTTCCTCCGGGAACGGTTGCCCCGCACACGGAGTTTTGGTAACAGATTGTACAGCCATTACAAGAAGTAAAAACAAGGGCACTAGTGGTCTGTACAGTCTCAATCCTTACAAATTCTGAAGTCCGTTTGTTCCGGGATTGACCTCTGATGCCGGAGGGGAATTCACCTCCCCGTAGGCGGAAACCGGATGAACCGGGGGCGCTCCCCGTAAAGGCTCAAGCAAAGATTGAGACTGTACGGAACACTAGTTACGCCCGGGGCAGGATCAGGGTGAACGCGCTGCCGGAACCGATGGCGCTATCGATGGTTATGTCACCGTCCTGGGCCAGGGCGATGTGCTTGGCAAGGGCAAGGCCGAGCCCCGATCCCTCCTTGATCCGCGACGATCCGTTGATGCGGAAAAACCGCTCGAAAATCCTGGACTGGTATTGCGGGGCTATGCCCGGCCCCTTGTCCCGCACTGTAATCTCCGTCCTGTCGCCGTTGTGCCGCGCCGTCACTTCGATCACGCCGCCCTCGGGGCCGTATTTGATGGCGTTGTCCAGAAGATTGACCAGGGCGTGGGTCACCAATTGGGGATTCATCAGGGCGGATGTTTCTTCATTGCAGTCGCTGTTGACGGTCACCCCCCGGGCCTCGGCATCCCCCTGGCAAAGGGACAGGGCGTCATCAAGCACCGGTTTCACCGGGTGCCGGGCCGATGCGCCCGAATCGCCGTTGGCGCCGGATTCCATGCCGGCCAGGAGAAGAAGATTGCCGATTATCGCCCCCATCCTCCGCGTGTTCCTGAGCGCCATTTCCAGGAAGGTTCCCATCTCGTCCTTGCCGGTGCCGCTGTCTTCGATCAGCGTCTCCAGGCAACTTTGGATGGTGGTGACGGGAGTACGCAACTCATGGGATACGTTGGCGACAAAGTCCCGGCGCATGATTTCGAGGCGTCTGAGTCTAGTTACGTCCCGTATCACAGTCAGGATGCCGACAATCTTGCCGTCTTCCCGCATCGGCGCGGCATGCACCTGGGCCAGGATATCTCCCCCCCGATCGCGGGGAATGCGTATTTCCCGTTCCAGCGGCTGGCCGGCGGCGGCCGTTTTCTTGACGGCGTCCCCAAAATCCGGATTGCGCGCCGCAATCCCGATATGCTTTCCCGCCGTGTCGCCCCGGAGTCCGAGAATGTTTTCCGCTGCCTTGTTCACCAGCATTATTCGTCCGTCGGCGTCGAGGGCGAGGACGCCCTCGGACATGGCTTCGAAAACGGCGCTCATTTCCTCTCGCTGCCGGGTGATGAGCTTGAATTTTGCGTCGAGTTCCATCGCCATCGCTCCCAGGGATTCCGTAAGTCTGGACATTTCCAGCGAACCTTGGGCGGGCAGGCGATGGGCGAAGTCGCCTCTGGCGTAGCGATCGGCCGTTGCCGCGGCCATTTCCAGCGGCCTCGACAGGAGGCGCGCCACCAGGAAGGAAAGGCCGAATAATACCGCCAGGGAAAGCAGAACTCCGACAAGCGATCGGCGCCACCAGAGGGAAAGCCGCGAGTTCATTTCGTCAAGCGAAGCGGCGGCGCGCGCCGCCATTCCGTCGCCAAGGGGGACGGCTGCATAGATCCAGTCCGTTCGCAGCGTGGGGCTTTTCCTGATATCGATGCCGGTTGTTCCAGAAAGCGCCGATTTGACCTCGGGACGGGTGGCGGGATTCTCCATC